>CBFGJP010000017.1:0-10935 GCA_965649105.1 Caldifarciminota bacterium | reverse complement strand
AATACGCTAAACGCAAGTAATATAAAACTTACCCAGGAAGGTGGTGGCGCAGTTTCTTTGAATATAATATCACGCGACCCATATGGCATTATTCTCCAGCCGGCAAATCCATTGACTTCCGGAAAGAATTATGTAATTACCGTAGTCTGCAACAATATAAAGAGGCTCGGTGATTCAAAGACACCCATGTATCTGTTGAGACTTGATGGTGATAACGACGGTCCTGAAGAGGCAGAACCGGATCTTCAATCTTATTTCAGGGTTGATGACCCGAATAATCCGCCAAGGGTACAGAGTGTGACAGCAATTGGGTCAAGTGGTGTGATGATTACATTTACAAGACTCCTTGATAATGCAACGATTAATTCAAATAATATATATGTATACGACAATACCGGTTGTGTCCCTGGTGAGTTGAGGATATACACAAATAATGCTGGTGACAGAACGATTATTGACTATTACTACAAGAGACCAATTGGCGGAGGCAGAAGGGCATTCGTTTCAAAGGAAGTGAAGGCAACGAACGGATATTATCTTGACGGCAATGGAAATGGCATTGGTGGCGAACCCTGGGATGATTATAAGGGTGCATTTTAGGGACTGAATTTGAAAGATAAATTAAGGGGAAGGGCATTATTATGCCCTTCCCTTTTTAATTATTGTGGAGACATAATGGATTTAAACGAATACCAGAAACTCATTGAAAAAATATATTTTAAAAAAGATTCAAAACGGGGGCTTGATAAGACCTTTAACTGGCTTGTTGAAGAAATTGGAGAACTGGCAAGGGCGATTCGGAAAAGAGATAAAAAAATGATTACCGAAGAATTTGCCGACTGCCTTGCCTGGCTTTTATCCGTAGGCTCAATGCTTAAAATTGATGCTGAAAAAGCGATGGAGAAATATACAAATGGCTGCCCGAAGTGCCGGGAAATACCGTGTAAATGTCAGGAAAAATGAATGATTTCGTTTGTCAGTTGCGAAAAGCGCAACGGTTTTGCTAAGAGGTAATTGTAATGCGCAAAAAGATAACAAGTTTTACAGATCTTGAGGTTTATCAGAATTCGTACAAAGCATCAGTAATCACTTTGACAGAAATTATTCCCAAGCTTCCTAAATGTGAACAATTTGACCTTGCCGATCAGTTGCGTCGTTCA
This sequence comes from Caldifarciminota bacterium, assembly GCA_965649105.1. Taxonomy (GTDB): domain Bacteria; phylum Hydrothermota; class Tepidihabitantia; order SM23-42; family JAOAFX01; genus JAOAFX01. Next base: position 9,775 of record CBFGJP010000017.1, on the reverse strand, counting down.
ACTAAAGCAGTTCCGCGTCTAATTGCTGAGGGGTTCGCAAAAAGACACCAACCCAAAGCCTTTAAGAAGTATCTTGATGATGCAGCTGGAGAAAGTAATGAAACTATTGTTTCTTTAAGTCATGTGCGTGATATATACAAAATTCAACCTGGGTTAGTCAATGAACTCATTGATATCTATGATAAAATCTCTAGACAGTTATATAACCTTAGCGTTACGTGGCAATCTTTTGGAACTCGAAAGAAGAAGCCACGAGAAGATCATGAAACGCATTTCGCAACCGATTGACGCTTAACAAAACCACAAAGGGGGTTTTATGTTTTTAATCATATTATTCACCCTCTCCCCACCCGGTCAGGTGCATGCATACGATGCCCCTGATGATGGTGGAGGTGTCATAATAATAGAATGGCAACTATCTCCGGATGACGCCATTCTTGATGGCTATGAAATCTACCGGAGTGAAAATGGGGTGGATTTTGAAAAAGTTGGATTCACTGGTAGAGGTCGCAATTCCCTTGATGACCAGACTGAGGATGGAAAGAAATATTACTATAAAATCGCCGCATTAAAGGATACAATAAGGGCATTTACAGAAATGTCCCTTCCTGTGGCGAGTGCTCCACAATGGATAGACCGTAATAAAATAAATATAATCATTGCCCTTATCATCCTTGGTGGCATAATCCTCTATTTCATCTCCCAGGCAAGAAAAGGAAAAGAACTTTATATCCGTAAGATCTCCGGACTCCAGGCAGTTGATGAGGCAGTGGGAAGGGCAACCGAAATGGGTAAGCCGATTCTCTACTGCCCGGGCATCGGCTATATTGAGCAGATTGCAACGATTGCCTCTTTAAACATTCTCGGTGAAGTAGCAAAGAAGACCGCCCAGTATAATACAAAATTGATAAATCCCCATTATGACCCTATCGTCTATACTGTGGCAAGAGAGATTATTAAAGAATCATACACAAAGGTTGGCAGACCCGATGCATTTGACCCGGAGAGTGTATATTTCGTTACCGATTCCCAGTTTGCCTATGCCGCCGCACTTGATGGAATAATGTTGAGAGAAAGACCGGCAACAAACTTTCTCATTGGAACATTCTATGCGGAATCACTCATCCTCGCCGAGACCGGTGCCTCAACCGGTGCCATTCAGATCAGTGGGACCGATTCCCTTGCCCAGTTGCCATTCCTTGTAACTGCCTGTGATTATACATTGATCGGTGAGGAACTCTATGCCGCAAGTGCCTATATCTCAAGGGAGCCACTCCTGATGGGAGCAATAAAAGGTGAAGACTGGGGAAAGTTGATAATTGCCGGGATTTTGGTGTGTGCCTCAATCCTGGGATTAGTAGCAAAATTCCCAATTTTAAGTTTATTTAAATAAAGGAGAGACTATGCAGAGAACATTTCCTCTAATACTCGTATTTATCTTTGGAATCCTTGGGATAATTCCGTTCCTCATTCCCCATCCCTCAATCCAGCATACCGATGAGTTTCTGCGCAATGATCTATTGAGAATCCTTGCTGCCTTTGCCCTTGTTTTAGGCTTGGGTAGTCTCCTGCGTGTCCATTTTGACAAAATCCAGCATCATAGAGAAAACTGGCAATACTCCTGGGTTCTTTTAATCACATTCTTTCTGACATCAATAATTGGACTGTTTGGTGGCGTTGCCGGAACCGGAATCCTGCCCACAAGGATAGGAAATTTCCACTTTGATATTCAAACGATCTATCTCAATGTAGAAGTGCCCCTCGGTGCTACAATGTTCGCACTCCTCTCTTTCTTTATGGCATCTGCTGCATACCGCTCATTCCGTGCCCGCTCAACCGAGGCAACATTGCTTTTGCTCTCGGCATTTATTGTAATGATCGGAATCCTTCCCCTTGGTAATCAAATCTCACCAAAACTTCCTTCTTTTGCCCAGTGGATAATGGATGTGCCGAATGTTGCCGGTAAAAGGGGTATAGCATTCGGTATTGCCCTTGGCTCCCTTGCTACTGCATTAAAGATTCTGCTTGGCATTGAACGCTCCTGGCTCGGAGGTGGTGAATGAAGATATTTGACTTGATGCTAAAGATTGACCGTAGAATAATCTATCTTGTCCTGGCAATAGTTGTGATACTGCCATTGGTCATCCCCTCTGCCCAGCATGTTCGGGTTATGCAGCCGGTTGAGAAGTTGTTTACCGCGGTTGATACAATCAATTCTGATAAAGCATTGATGATTGATTTTGATTATGACCCGCAGACCCAGCCCGAGTTAGAACCAATGGCACTTGCAATCCTTAGACATGCATTTAAAAAACGGATAAAGGTATTAGGATTGAGTCTATATGTCCAGCCATTAGGGCTTGCCAAATCAGCATTTGACCAGATTGTCGGCGAATATAATGGAGTTGCCAAAACAAATGAAGATAGCATCATTTACGGCAGAGATTATGTCTTTTTAGGCTGGCAACCACCACCCCTTGTGCCGATACTCGGGATGGGTGAGAGCATAACAAATGTATATAAAAAGGATTATTATGGGAATCAGACTGATACACTCCCCTTGATGAGGAAAATAAAGAATTATAATCAGGTGGAGTTATTAATATCAATCAGCAGTGGAGACCCTCCATTATGGTGGGTCAGTTATGCCCAGAACAGGTTTGGCTTAAGAGTGGGAGTTGGTTGCACCGCAGTATCAGCAAGCGATTATTATCCCTATTTACAGACCGGACAGTTCAGTGGACTGATGGTGGGGATGAAGGGCGCAGCAGAATACGAAGAACTCGTGGAATCACACTTAAATATTTTTAAGCGCAGAAAGGCAAGCGAGGCACTGCCTTCCCTCACCTATGCCCATCTTGTGATGATTGTATTTATCGTTCTCGGTAACATTGGATATTTTATAAAAAGGAGGCAGAAATGAACATCTCATTGGACCCCTGGGTATGGATCAGTGCACTCTTGAGTCTGGCAATCTTCTCTTTTTTATACAAAGACAATCCATTTTATAAATTTGCCGAACATATCTTTGTTGGTGCAGCAAATGGCTATGCAGTCACATTCTACTGGCACAATATCTTGGTCCCTTCACTCTTTGACCCATTATTCAGACAGGGGAAATTACTCTATATCATTTCACTCATCATCGGTGTGCTCTATTTTACACGCTTCATACCAAAAATCTCCTGGCTTGTCCGTATCCCTATCGGCATCACAATCGGTTATTATACCGGTGCCTCAATCCCGGCCGGTATCCAGGCAAACATCATCAAACAGATTCAGGGGACGATCCTTACCAGAGAAAACTTTCTTGCCTGGCATGCTGGAAATACAGGGATTATCTGGTCAATAATCTTGTTTATCGGTGTCCTGTGCACACTCTCTTATTTTTATTTCTCAAAAGAACACAAAGGTGTCCTAAAAGTTACATCACGCATCGGCATAATATTCATTATGGTCGGATTTGGCGCGGCATTCGGTTATACAGTAATGGCAAGGGTGTCTCTATTGATTGGCAGACTGCAATTCTTATTAGGTCCCTGGCTTGGGATAATAAAATAAATACCTAAAAGTCCAAAATACCTAAATGCCTATAAAGATGGTTGTAATCTTCAAGGTTTTTCCCCAAAATTCCTCCCCCTTTGATGGGGGAGGATATAGGTGGGGGTGAAGATACTATAAAATCGGCAATTTCCCCCTCCCCTTTGTCCCCTCCCACCAAGGGAGGGGAAATAGATACTAAGTTTTGGAAAGAACTAAACGGTTTCAGATGGTTGATGGGTTATGGTTGGGAGGCTGGTGTAATATAGAATAAATTAAAGTATCTCAATCGTTCCTGATTACACTCAAATCTTAAATTTATCTACATTAAAACCTTGCTTTTAAAAATTTTGTGCCGTTTAGTCTTTCCCCTTCTTCGCCCTTTTTCGCCCCTCTTTACCCCTATTTCCCCTCTTTTTCAATCTTTAAAGTTATCCACATTAAAATCTTTCTTCTAAGAATTTTTGAAAATATACTACAAAATTTTACTACAAATTTAAAAGTCAAAATCGTGCAAACCCTGAAAAATCGGCATTTTTAAGCAGTGCACTTTCCTCCTGACAAAAATCTTTTTAGGATATAATGGGTTATGCTTTTAATGGGTATTCATAGCGACTACCTACCTACCTTAACTCTGCGCGGATTTTCACTAACACCAATATCAATGCCTCTTTTTCGGTCTTTCTATGCCGAAGAAGGTTTTTTTTCTTTTACCAGCGAGGATAGTCTTATGAAACTGGATACACAGGAACGGCTAAACAGAGCCGATTTCGGTTCCGGTCCTGACCCCTGTTGTTCTAAAAGGTGTGGTTATTGGGTGATGGGCATAGCTGCTGGTCATTCCATAAACCCGCCTATTAGAAACCAACAGCGAGAAGGGTCCTGAAAAAAAGTCGTAATCCTCAGGGGCCGGGGTGGATATTGACAAAATTAAGGTATTGTATATCATAAGGAGGTCAGCATGATTAGTAAAGCAAAGTCCCTGTTGTCTCTGTTATCAGTAGTTATAATGGGATTTGCTGGCACATATTATTTTATCAAAGAAGGTGATGTTGGCAACCCAACACAATCCCCGAATGCACCAGGCCCGCAGCTTGTAGAATATGAATTAATTGTGATAGAATCAGATTCTGTCCCTACGCCACCATCAGGTTTTCTGGCAACCACTGTAGATGAGATTCATGCTAAAGGGTTATTGACTCCGAGTGAATCATTCGCGTTAGCCCAACAGCAAGGTAGTGTAGACGAAGGCATTATAGAAGGTTACTCTTATGCATCCTGGATATCTACAGAGACCAAAAATGGAAAAAAATGGGCACACTGTGGGTCAAGAACAGGCAGAACTTATTTTCCTGGTGCGTTGTATTTGAAAGCTAAGAATACATGTGTATGGGATAATAATTCCAATATTGTATTTCTGCCAAAATTACACCTACCCAATGGTGACTATTATCCCACATGGGGTTACAACACGCAATGGGTCGTTGATAGGGGATACCCAACGAATACTGTGGCAAAATGGCTCCAAGAAGGTTGGCATAAATATAGTGCATCTCAAAATCCTTATTATACTCATGTTACTAAGGAATATTAGTTCTAATTTACCGGGGGAGATATATAATTGTCCCCCGGTTTACACAACGCAGTGAATATAAGGAAAGTTATAATTACCTTTGTACTGTTAACAACTTATGTTTACGCTGCTGATATCTATACCGAATCTCCGTATGCAGAATTAGGTGTAAAAATTACCAAGTTCAATACTAGTTTTATACACTGGGAGCCAGGATATGAATTGTGGATTTTGGAGAATTATTTGGGTGTGAATGCCGAAGGGTTACTTTGTTTTTTCAATAATTTATTTTTTCGTTTTGAGTTCACCGAACTTCGTAAGTATGAATATACAGATGAAATAAGACTTGTAACATTATCAAATCTTAACATGAACTTGGAATTTCAAATACCAATTAGATATTCTGTGAAGCCTTTTGTGTTTTTAGGCATTAAATACGGGCCATTTTACTATAGATCTCCTCGTGATACGATATTTGAAATAGAAAATAGTGAGTTCCATTTTGGATTTGGTATAATATATAGATTAAACAAAAAGATAAGAATCATCTTTGAAAGTCAGTTATACAGCGATAGCAAATGGTATTTTCCCGAGAGAATGACTCGTTATTGGATTCAAACCTGGGGATTTGAGCGATTGAGTTTGGGTTTAAGATACAAATTTATAACATTTTAAAGCGGTCTTAAAAATGTGGAAATTAAAGGAGTCATCAATCATAAAATTATGCGTAGCACGAACCTTTTTATAAGGAACTATTTTATAAACAGAGTATTCGATAATGATAAACGCAGGGACTTCAACTTCAAAATCAGGTCGGTGTGATAAAGGCGAAGTATCTGGTCTATTTTTGATAGGGCAATTAAAGGCACAAAAGGCATTAAGGCAATATAGGATAAAGCGGGAAACAAAAGTCAACATTTTTTCAGCAGGTAGAAAAATGTAGAATTTTGTCTCAGCGATAGATTTACCCGGCTCCTAGGGAAGTACGAAATCTTATTCTCATCTCATCAACAACACAGAACTTATCAGCAAGTTTATCCCCAAATTGCTCAATTAAGCTATTTAACACACGAAAGCGATTATCAGGAAAATCAATTGAAAGCTTCAAAAGAATAACACCCTTATGTTTAAAACCCTTTTTAAAAATCAACTCGCCGAAATCCTTGTCATTGGTTACTATAATTCTGTTCTCCTGATTAGCAAACTCTAAAATTTTTGCATCATCAGCCCCCGGCATAACTTCAATTACACTCACGACATCAATATTTAAACCAAATAGTTTTTGTTTTAATTCTAATCCACAACTTTCGTCAATTAGTAATTTAATCACTTATGTCTTAGATTCAATGAGGGGAATGATCTCTTCAGCACTTATAACTTCAGAGGCATACTCAAGTGCTGCTTTAATATCATCTATCGTAAGGTGTGGATAATCCTTCAGTATCTCCTCAAAAGACATCCCTTGGGCTAAAAGTCTTAAGATCAAATCAACCGGGATGCGTGTTCCTTTTATGATTGGTTTTCCAGCAAGTATTCTTGGGTTGATGACAATTCGGTCTCTAAAATTCATCATTACTCCTTTTTAAGATTATACTCACCATAGAATATTTGTCAACGCCTCAAGTCATGGCGATAAAGGCGAAGTATCTAATCTATTTCTAAATAAGGCAATTGAGGGCAACATAGGGCAATTAAAGGCACAAAAGGCATTAAGGCAATATAGGATAAAGCGGGAAACAAAAGTCAACATTTTTTCAGCAGGTAGAAAAATGTCAATTCTCAAAAATTATTGTCAGATATAGCACAGGTGTGACAGACTCTAATGCTTATGCTTATACGAGCGGAAATAGCTGGTATCTCATAAATTGTACTACAGGACTTCAATCTGGTACGTTCAAGGCATATGCACGCACCTATGAGAATGGTTCATACAAATTTTCGAATTGGAGCCCATCCTATACTTGGCAGCCGCATTGGGACCTTGGTTCGCACAACTTCAATTGCACACGAAATACTCCTCCACCACTAAACGATCAAAATGACTGAAATATTTATATGAACACTAACCGGGGTGTTAAAATGATAAACACCCCGGTTTATCCTTCAAATCCATAAACTTCCTTGACTATCTTCAAAAAATGTGCATAATAATGTATCTGTAGTATCTATTGGAAAAAGACCTATGATGAAACTTTTTACATTTAATAGTAAGTCAAATTATTTCTATTTGATTATATTTGTCATTTCCTTAACCGGCCTTGGTTTTGAAGTTGTCATAATTAGGTATTTTTCTATAATATTTAGCCACCACTATATCTTTTTATCCGTTTCGGTAGCACTACTTGGATATGGTATAGGTGGTATTATAGTCTCACGATTCAATCTGCAGGTCAAAAGTGTTAGATTGATTATAATGGTATACGGATTATCCTATCTCTTGCCAATTTTTCTACCTGTATATCTCCCTTTTTTCCTGAGTAATCCTATTATACTTTCTATTGTATTTCTGCCCCCATTCTTATTTAGCGGTATTATCATTGGCACTTATTATAGGACCCAATCTTTTCTGCCCGCTGTAATATATTTATACGATTTATCTGGTGCTGGATTCGGTATTATAACAAGTCTTATTTTATTGAATTACTTTAATCCAATCAATGTTATAATTCTTTTTATGATGTTAGTGGGAATTTTGATGATAATTATAAACCGCAATCTTTTTAGTTTGTTGAAATCCGTTATAACAGCACTTGTTCTCATACTGAACATAAAATACGAGTTTATAGATATTCCTTTTTTAAAAATTCCCTCCTATACTCCTACAAAAGTAATGGTTCAATTGCTACAAAAGCACCAACTGGCTACAATTGAAAGGACCTACTGGAGTGTTGATTATAGGACCGATGTTATAAATTATGAAAATAATCACCTTACCAGGGGCATCTTTATTGATGGTGGTGCACCAACAATAATGTTTAAAGCACATGACCGGTTTACAAATTTGCAGTGGTTAAAAAATACAATTAATTATCTACCAATGATGTTTGTTTTCAATGAAGATTTTTTAAGTATTGGGCCTGGTGGAGGGCTTGATATTCTTCTCGCCCACCTCGCTGAATTTAAAAAAATTGAGGCGGTGGAGATTAATCCGAGTATTCGGAAAGTCCTTGCTGATTATAAGGAGTATAATGGGCATATTTTAGAAACACCTGGTCTATTTTTAAAATTAGGAGAAGGGCGTAACTATTTAATGAAAAACAGGAAGCAATATGATTTAATCTTTCTGAGTCTTTCTTTGACTAGCACATCAACAACTGCGGGTGTTCCTTACGCGGAAAGTTATCTTCATACTGTTGAGGCATATATAGATTATTATCAACATTTAAAGGAAACAGGAATTGTTGCCCTTTTCTGCGAAACATATCCTTTTTTATTGCGGTCAATTCTTACAATGATTATAGCATTGAATAAATCAGGGATAGATATTAAGGATACATATAAACACGTTGCTGTTATATCCAATTTCCTGTCTGACTCTCCATACAAATATTTAGTGATGCTCAACAAAAAGCAAATAACTTTATTACAGGCGCAGGCCATTCAAAAGGAAGCATATATTAAAAAGTTAAATATAGAGTTTCTGCCGTATTTGAATGAAGAAATGCCTTTAAGATTTGAGGACAAAAGATCCTTTTATGAGTATATAAATCAGATAAGAAGGAACAAAAATATTGATATAACACCAGTTTTTGATGAAAGTCCCTTCTTTTATGATTTTTCTGTTAAACCACCTCTTTCATATATTTTGTTGTGTGCTTTTACGCTAATTTTGGCACTCAGCCTATCAGCGTTTATAAAAGAAAAAAATAATTATTTATTGGTTTCTATTTTTTATTTGTTGGGTGTAGGCTTTATGATAGTAGAGATTGTACTGATTCAAAAATTTATTTTTTTCCTTGGTTCACAGGCGATGGCATTCAGCATTATCCTTTTTGTTTTTCTGTTTTCTTGTAGTTTGGGTGGTTTGTGCACAACGCGTCTCAAAAAAATCAATATATTTATCTTGTTACCAGTGCTCTTGTTTTTATCATTTTTATTTCTTAATAATCTTTTATTAAATTTTGTAGCACTTAATAATCTGTTGAAATACCTCATCGCTATTTGTTGGGTATCTATTCTGGGGTCTTTTATGGGAATGTTCTTCCCTAAACTACTTACACTGGTAAGACAGAAAACCAATTTTGATATTGGTATTATATATGGGATAAATGGTGTGATGTCAGTCTTTGGCAGTACTTTTGCAATGATTATTTCTCGCGAACTCGGTTATAAATATAATCTGCTGATTGCCTCTTTTTTATATTTAACTGTCTTCATAATTTTGAAAAAAATCAGATATTGAAATAATCGGTTACATTTGTTGTCATCAAATACTTTCATCTCTAATTCCAAAATGAGGCAAGAAATTGCCTATCGCTTAAATAAGTCAACATTTTTTCAGCAGGTAAAAAAATGTTGACTTTTGATATCTGTTCAACTATTCTAACATGTTAACATTCTAACATGTTAACATTCTAACATGTTAGAATGTTAGAACGGAAGGTTTTACCCATTTTAACCCCTGTTTACCCCTATTCATCCTTCTTTACCCCTTCTTACACT
>CBFGJP010000016.1:3146-40005 GCA_965649105.1 Caldifarciminota bacterium | reverse complement strand
AATATATCCAGGGGTGCCTATGTTTTCAAGTGGTTGGGTAAGATATTCTATTTTGATTAAATAACCCACTTTCGGTAAGATTATTTTTGATTTAAATCGCAATATTGACTTTTACCCCAAAAGGTGTAAAATTAAAGATTAAGGAGGTTTGATGGGTAAGATTAGAGTGGCAATAATTGGCGTTGGTAATTGTGCATCAAGTTTGGTGCAGGGTGTTTATTACTATCGAAATGCCCGTGAAGATGAGTTCATCCCCGGGATTATGCATACCAGGCTTGGTGGTTATCATATTGGAGATATAGAGTTTTCGCTGGGCATTGATATCGATAAAAATAAGGTTGGCAAAGATCTTGCCGAAGCGATATATACAAAGCCCAATAATACCTATAAATTTTGTTCTGTGCCAAAATTAAATGTGCCGGTGGTCAGGGGAATGACTCATGATGGATTGGGCTATTATCTATCCCAGATTATTGAGAAGGCACCCGGTCCAACCGCTGATATAGTAAGGCTATTAATAGAGACAAGAACGGATGTGGTAATAAATTTTCTTCCAGTAGGGAGTGAAGAGGCAACAAAATGGTATGTTGAACAGGTCCTTACCGCAGGCTGTGCATTTGTGAATTGTATTCCGGTGTTTATTGCCAGCCAGAAATACTGGCAGAAACGGTTTGTTGAAAAAGGGCTGCCGGTCTTAGGGGATGATATAAAATCCCAGGTTGGTGCAACAATTGTCCACCGGGTTCTGGTAAATCTGTTTAATGATCGGGGGGTAAAATTAGAGCGCACCTCGCAGTTAAATGTTGGTGGCAATACCGATTTTTTAAATATGCTTGAACGTTCAAGGCTCCAGTCAAAAAAGATTTCCAAAACCCAGGCCGTGACTTCACTTCTAAAATATAATATTGGAGAAGAAAACATTTATATTGGTCCTTCTGATTATATCGCCTGGCTCACCGATAGAAAATGGGCATATATGAGATTGGAAGGCAAGACCTTCGGTGATGTTCCACTCAATATTGAATTAAAACTTGAGGTTTGGGACTCACCAAACTCTGCGGGAGTGGTAATTGATGCAATTAGGTGCGCAAAACTTGCCCTCGACAATAAACTAAGTGGGGCAATTATTGATCCTTCCAGTTATTTCTTTAAATCTCCACCAGTCCAGTATCCCGATTATATCTGTCGCGAAAAAACCGAAAATTTTATAAAAAAATACGGGAAAAAGATTCTAAAAAAAGAAAATGCCAAGAAAAAAAGAGGATAAAATAATTATCGGGGATGTGAAGTTTTACCATCAAAGATACTAATGCCCAAAAGAGGTCTCTTCATTACATTTGAGGGAGTTGAAGGTTCTGGCAAAACAACTCAGGCCAAGGCACTTGCCGAATGGTTTGAACAAAATGGATTTTCCTGTGTTCTTGTGCGCGATCCGGGCACGACGATTACCGGTGAAAAAATTAGAGAAATTCTTCTTAATCCAGCAAATTCAATACATCCAAAGTGTGAAGTCCTGTTATTTCTTGCCGCACGGAGTCAATTAGTCTATGAAAAGATTCTACCAGCATTGAGAGAGAAAAAAATTGTGATATCAGATAGGTTTGCCGATTCGACCTATGCGTATCAAGTCTTTGCTCGTAATCTGCCCGAAAGGTTGATTGCAATTTTCAACCGTTTTGCCAGTGCGGGATTAAAACCGGATTTGACATTCCTTGTGGATATTGACATTCCAATGGGACAAGCAAGGGGGAAGTGTGTTGATCGAATGGAAAAAGAAAGCTCTGCTTATCACAATGATGTTAGGCAGGGTTATTTAAAACTAGCGCGCCGAGCCCGGAAGCGCATAAAAATTCTTGATGGTAAAAAATCCGTTGATGAACTGAGAAAAGAAGTGATTGAATATGTAAAAAATTTGTTGGTAAGAAAGGGGTATAAAATATGAAGAGTAAAATATTTATTCCCATACTCATGATTTCTTTAGTATTTGCAGTGCTAATAACCCAATGGGTGTGGGCAAAGCCTGATGCATATACATCGTTAAGAATTTTTAACAAGATTCTTAAGGATGTTGAGGATAATTATGTTGATGAAGTTAACGCTGATTCACTGATAAAAGGCGCAATAAATGGAATGCTCAACTCGTTAAAAGATCCACACACGCAGTATTTAACCAAGGAAGAATATGAGCAATTACGGGTGACAACCGAGGGTGAATTTGGCGGGATTGGTGCCCAGATTGGTGTCCGGGAAGACAAAATAGTCATCATTTCACCAATTGAAGGAACACCTGCTTATCGTGCCGGGCTTCTACCTGGAGACCATATTATGATGGTTGATAGTATTCCGACAAAAGGAAAGAGCGTTGATATAGTCGTAAAGCAAATTCGCGGCAAACCAGGTACAAAGGTTTTATTGACCATCGAGCGTGAAGGTATTCCTGAGCCATTTAATGTCGAAATTACCCGAGCCGTGATAAAACTTGATGCGGTTCCATATTATGGGATGGTAACAAAGGATATCGGATACATATATCTTTCCAATTTTTCCCGTATTGCTGATGCCGAATTTAAAGCCGGGCTTGATTCATTATTTGCCTGGGGTGCCAAAAAAATAATCTTTGATCTACGCGGCAATTCCGGCGGTTTATTACAGGAAGGCATTGCAATAAGCGAATTCTTTTTATCGTCCAACAAAGATATTGTCACAACGAAAGGCAGGATTGAACCACCCCGAACCTTCAAATCGCAGAAATCCTATTCTTATGGTGAATTTCCTATGATCACCCTGGTTGACGGTGGTAGTGCCTCAGCATCTGAGATCGTGGCTGGTGCACTACAGGATTGGGATAGAAGTTTGATCATCGGCACGAATACCTTTGGCAAAGGTTCGGTTCAGAATGTCATTCCCCTTGAAGACGGTGGGGCATTGAAATTGACGACCGCCCGATGGTATACTCCTTCAGGTCGATGTATTGATAAACCATTTGTAGATGAAGAGACTTCTGAAGTGAGTGTTACCAAGATTGATTCCAGTAAAAAGAACATATATATTACATTAAATCTTAAACGAAAGGTCTATGGAAATGGAGGAATAACTCCCGACATTATAATTGAACCGAGAAAACTAACAAAATTGGAAACCGACATCTGGATTAAAGGTTATTTCTTTGATTTTGCCGTCCATTATACAAATATGCATAAGGATTTAAACAAAGAATTTGTTGTTGATAACAAAATGTTGGATTATTTTGCCACCTATTTGAAAGAAAAGAAGAAAATGGATTTCACACAAGCACAATTTGATTCAGCAAAAACGGCATTGGCAGAAAGGATAAAACAAGAGATAACATTAAATCTCTTTGGGCGGAAAGAAATGTACCGTTACCGGACCGGGGTTGATCCACTTGTACAAAAGGCAGTAGAGCTGCTGAAGGAGGTGGCTACACAAAAGGAACTTTTTCGTTACATTAAATGAAGGTGGAAATGATTTACCAAAAACTGTGCTGACAAACACAAGAATTCTAATAATTTTTATGATTATGGCATCGGTTTTGATTCTTTTATTATTTTGGTTGATGATATATACTGTTATGAGAGTAAAGCGAACTCGCATGGAATGAAATTATTTCTGAACTTTATATTATTGAGTAATTAAACCATGTATCGCATTGAGATAAAAAGAAAAAATGACCCGCGGGGAAGATTTGTAAAAGAAGATTTTGAATCAATCGGTTTCAAAGGTATTTCTTCGGTTGAGGTAAAGGATGTTTACTACATTTATGATAAAATTCCATATAGAACGGTTATTTTTCTTGCCGAAAACTTGTTCTGCGATCCGGTGGTTGAAGAATACAAGATCTGCCCGGGGAAGGGTTTTGAGATATTATTTAATCCCGGGGTTACCGATCCAAAAGAAGATAGTATAAAAAAAGCAGCAAATGATTTGGGGATAAAACTCCGTAGTGTCAAGACTGGTGTCAATTATATTTTTAGAGGTGTCTTTAATAAAGAAAAATTAAAAGATTATGCCAGCCTTTTTCTGTATAATCCATTGATTCAACATATAAAAAAGATTGGAGAAAAAGAATTCAAGCCGCAAAGGCAGAAATATTCTTATTTAAAAATAAACTTTGATACTGACCTCGTAAAATTGAGCAAAGATATGGGATTATCATTATCACGGCTTGAAATGGAAACAATAAAAAAATATTTTGAAAAATTAAATAGAGATCCCACCGATGTGGAATTGGAAACGATTGCCCAGACCTGGAGCGAACATTGTCGGCACAAGACATTTTTAGGAAAGATAAAGATTGGAAACCGGGTGATTGATAATCTTCTAAAAAATACAATAATGAAGGCAACAAAGGAGATAAATCATCCCTTCTGTCTCTCGGTCTTTCATGATAATTCCGGGGTGATTGAATTCGACGAGCATTACGGTATCTGTTTCAAGGTTGAAACTCACAATCATCCCTCAGCATTAGAACCCTATGGTGGCGCAGCAACCGGCATTGGCGGAGTGATAAGAGATATCCTTGGAACCGGACTGGGGGCAAAGCCAATAATGAATACGGATGTCTTCTGCTTTGGTAAACCGGAATTAAAATATGAGAAACTACCCGAAGGCATACTACATCCAAAGAGGATAATAAAAGGTGTATATCAAGGTGTGCGTGATTATGGTAATCGTATGGGTATTCCCACCAAGAGTGGAGCAGTATATTTTGATGACGATTTTCTTTATAATCCACTTGTATATTGTGGCACGGTCGGGCTGATCAGAAAGGATAGAATTAAAAAAGGTGCAAAACCGGGTGATTTGATATTGCTTGTTGGTGGTAAAACGGGTCGAGATGGGATACATGGTGCAACATTCTCATCGACAGAACTCTCGGTTGAGGCGGAGAAATCCTGTGTCCAGATCGGTAATCCTATTGTTGAAAAAAGGGTTCTTGATTGTCTTTTAAAAGTGAGTGAGCTTGGTATTCTGAATTCGGTTACCGATTGTGGCGGTGGTGGTTTATCAAGCGCGGTTGGAGAAATGGGGAAAAAGATCGGTGCACGGGTATATCTCGAAAGAGTTCCATTGAAATACGAAGGATTAACACCACGTGAGATATGGATTTCAGAATCACAGGAAAGAATGATACTATCCGTACCCAAAAAATATCTTAGAAGGGTGATTGACATCTTCGAAAGTGAGGGGGTTGAGACAACGGTCATCGGTGAATTTACAAATAATAAGCGGTTATTATTGTATTATAAAGACGAGAAGGTCTGTGATTTAGATATGAATTTTTTACACGATGGCCTTCCCATACCTGAGAAACAGGCGAAAAAAAGAAAGATTGAATATAAAAATAGCCAATTTCCCATGCCTGGCGATTTAAATAATGTGCTACTTGAGGTCGTGGGGAGTCTGAACTGTTGTTCCAGAGAATGGTTGGTCCGGGAATATGACCATGAAGTTCAGGGTGCGAGTATTATAAAACCATTTGTTGGAGTCTATAAAGATGGGCATCAGGATGGGGTGGTTATAAAGCCTTTACTCCATAAAAATAAAGGTATCATTGTTTCCTGTGGTATAAATCCTTCTTATGGAAAATATGACCCGTATAAAATGGCACTCTCAGTGATTGATGAAGCCCTGCGCAACCTTGTCGCCACCGGGGGGGATATTGAAAAAACAGCGATGCTCGATAACTTTTGTTTTGCCTCTCCGGAAAGGGAAGAGGTTCTCGGGGATATAGTGCTTAGTGCCCAAGGCTGTTATGATGGGGCAAAGGCATTCGGTGTCCCCTTTATTTCTGGGAAGGACAGCCTGAATAATGAATGGCTCGATCAGAATGGAGTGAGCCATCTCATCCCACCAACCCTTTTAATATCGGCAATAGGCATTATTGATGATGTAAGAAAGTGTGTGACAATGGATTTTAAAAATACTGGTAGTTACATTTATCTTCTGGGTCTAACAAAAGAAGAGCTTGGTGGTTCTGAATATTTCCGATATTTGAATATAAAAGGTGGGGTGGTTCCAGGCGTAGATTTGAAAATTGCACCCAAGATAATGAAATCAGTGCATAATGCAATAATCAATGACCTTGTCCTTTCCTGTCATGACTTATCTGAAGGTGGACTCGGCTTGGCAATTAGTGAAATGTGCATGGCCGGTGATATTGGTTCCGAAATAGATATCGCAAAGATAAAATACAAGAGTAGAAATAACCGCGTTGATATATTATTATTTTCTGAATCAAATACGAGGTTTTTAGTCGAAGTCAGTCCAGCAAAGGCAAATAAATTTGAAAAATTTATGAAAAATCTTCCCTTTTCGATAATTGGCAAAACAATCAAAGAAAAGACATTAAAAATATATAATTCAAATAAATTAATTATTCATTTGCCTATCTCAAGATTAAGGGCAAGGTGGAAGAGAAAGATAATTTAGTCCTATAAATCTCTGTTGACAATTTTATAAAATTCATTATAATCAAACATGCCAAACAAAGTGGTAGTCCACTATTTGGATCATAGAATTGAACGGGGTTATACCACTGATTTTAGACCAGATAAAGCCATATTTCATCTGATAGTTAAAGAGGGCAATAAAGAAAAATCCATACCGGTTAAGATTGCCAATTTAAAAGCAGTATTTTTTGTAAAAGAATTAATGGGAAAGTCAAGGGCACGACCGGTAGAAAAAAAGACATTTGATGATATAAAGGATAAGACGATCGTTGGTAAAAAAGTAAAAGTCGCATTTACTGATGGCGAAATTCTATATGGTATAACAATGGGATATTCACCCCAGCGCCAGGGGTTTTTTTTCACACCTATCGCCCCCGATAGCAATAATGAAAGAATCTTTGCTGTTCTCAATGCGGTCAAAGAGATTACATTTTATGAGTGATTATCACAGAATATTTTACTAATTTAAAATGGAGTAACTATGGACATAATAAAAAAGTTGAAAAAAGATAAAAAGCCTGAATCAGTATTTGATTCTTTGATAAAAAAGAAACCGACTGAAGAGGTAGCGAAACAAAAGCCCGAGGATATGGAAGTCACCGCCTTGACACCAGAAAAATTAGTTCCCGGAACAACAGCGGTTCCAGAAAAAAAAGAAACGACCTCAACCCGAGAATTCAGAACCGAAGGAATGCACGAATTTGATATAGAAAGTCTCGGCACTGATGAAAATGCCTCAATAAAAATTGAATACAAAGCCAAGATAATGAGCCTTATTGACGAAAATAGATTTGACGAAGCGATGGAACTAATGAAAGAACTGAAAGAAAAGATTCGGGGAACATAGTGAATGTTATTATCCCAGTTGCAGGTGAAGGAGTTCGATTAAAACCACATACCCATTTTCAACCAAAATGTCTTCTATATGTTGCCGGAAAGCCGATCCTTGGACATATCCTTGATGGAATAAAAAAATTAAAGATTTCAAAAATTATCCTTGTTCTCGGTGCAAAGTCGGAACAGATCATACAATTTTGTAAAAATTATGATTTTACTTTCAAATTTGTAATCCAGGAGAAAAGACTGGGGTTAGGACATGCAATATATATTGGTTCTAAAGGTCTAAAAGGCCCCTCCCTTGTCCTTCTTGGTGATACCATAACTGATTTTGATTTCAGCGGCATTGACATAAAGATAAATATGCTCGGTGTAAAAGAAGTTGAAAACCCCCAGAGATTCGGGATTGTTGAAATAATGGGTAAGAAGGTGATAAATGTCGTAGAAAAACCGGAAAAGCCAAGGTCAAATCTTGCCATTGTTGGAATTTATTATTTTACTGATATAAGAAAGATTCGTCAGGCAATGGCGTTAGTGATAAAAAAAGGGATTAAAACCAAGAATGAATACCAGTTGACCGATGGGCTGGCTTTAATGATACAAAAGGGTGATGTCTTCCATATTTTAAAGATAAAAAACTGGTATGATTGCGGCACGCCCGATGCGCTCATTGAAACAAATCGCTATTTACTTAAAAATAATCATTATTTTCGCCCGCATAAAAGATTAAAAGTTATCGCCCCGGTTTATATACCCAATTCTGCCGAGATAATTGACTCCATCATCGGTCCCAATGTATCAGTGGGGGAGTATGTAAAAATAAAAAATTCAATAATCCGAAATTCAATAATAAATAATAATGCGATAATTGAAAATTCAATTTTAAATAATTCAATAATTGGTCAGCATGCAATTGTCCGTGGCAGTTTCAAGAGATTGAATGTGGGTGATTCCTCAATAATTGAATTCCCATAATGAACTTTAATCTTCTGTCAATCATTTTGTTTGGTGAATTACTTTTAAACCATCAGGAAGTTCAAAATTTAATTCAAACCGGTCTTAACTTTGCGTATACAGAAGATTTTGATAGTGCATCCCTGTATTTTGATAGGGTAATTGAAATCTACCCGGATAATCCTGCAGGTTATTTTTTCAAAGCCGCTCTTTTGCAATTAAAAATGATGGATGGCTGTCATTTTGATGATGAAAAAGAATATATCAATTTAATCAAAAAAGTTCGAACAATATGTGAAGAGATCCTTAAAAAAGAAGACAATTTATGGGCAGAATTTTATCTCGGTTCAAGTTTTGCATACCAGGCAGTATATGAAGGGCTAAAAAAGAATTATCTTGAGACATTTAATTATGGCGTCAAGGGTGGTAGGATACTGCAATCAATTATAAAAAGAGATTCTTCATTTTATGAAGCTTATTTAGGTGCCGGAACATATGAGTATTTCTGGGCACGGGCAAGCAGGTATTTACCTTTTTTAAAACTCGCTGATGGTGATGTTGAGGAGGCAATAAGGAAATTACATATCGCGGCTGAAAAGAGTCTCTACGGTGGTCCCACAGCGAGAAACTCATTGGTGTTTATCTATGGAGAGGAAAAGGCATTTGATATTGCCACCAGGATCATAGATAGTCTGCTGATTGAGTACCCCAATTCAAAGACTTTCCACTGGAATAAAGCAGAACTTGAGTTCAAGAAAAAAAATTATGATGTTGCGTTAAATACATATAAATGGTTATTTGATCAATATATCAACAATGCAAATTATTCAAACTTAGCCCAATGTAAATTATATATTGGTAAATGTTATTACGAATTAAACAATCGTGCCGAGGCAAAAAAAGTTCTGAAAGAAGTCATCGCGTATAAAAAATATCAAGACCAATACCCCAAGATAAAAGAATACTGCCGTGAGGCATACTCTTTATTAAGTAAATTATTATAGATTTTAAAAAGTTTGCCCAATATTGGCTATGAAAAAATGCAAAGATTATTGTGTTTGATTAACGCTTGTAGTTGACAATAGAAATTTATATTGTATAATATTAATACGAAGCTATGAGAAAGCGTCTGTTACTCATTACATATTACTGGCCACCATGTGGAGGTCCTGGCGCAATAAGGCCGGTAAAATTTGCCAAATATCTTCCTGGTTATGGGATTGAACCTTTGATATTAACGCGTAAGGATATTGCCTACCACTCAATTGACCGGGAACTAGGTCGGGATTTAAAAGATATTACAATATATAAAACTGATTCTTTTGACCCGGCGCGAATTCTATATCTCTTGGGTATGCGCAAATATCAACCAAAAAGGTGGGAGATACCAATAAAGAAAACGTTAAATTTTCCCGATAATAAAACCGGGTGGATTCCATTTGCCTACCGCGCTGGACTGAATATTGATTTTGATTATATCTTTGTCACTGCACCACCGTTCAGTTCATTCATTACAGGTTATATGATTGCAAAAAGAACCAATAAACCATTGATCCTTGACTTTCGAGATGCCTGGTTTGAATTTCCTTTTATGCCATATGAGAATAAATTGCAGAAGCGATTCGTTGCTTACTGGGAACGAAAGATTGTCGAATATGCGCGATTAGTCATTACAATAAGTGAAGATATAAAAATTACATTGATGAAGCGTTACCCGGGGACTGCAAATAAAATCTATGTCATACCGAATGGTTATGACCCGAATGATTTTTCCCACCCTCCATTTCCCGAAAAATTTACAATATCATATTTAGGGACAATAAGGGCAGAGAGGAATCCAGAAACATTTTTATTGGCGGTTGAAAAATTTATAAAAGAGACAAGACTTTCTTCAGATAGTATTGAGATAAAATTTATCGGCCACATTGAAGATGAGTACATAAGATTAATAAAAAAATATCCGTACACCAGAATCCTTGGTCATCTCTCATATCATCAAGCCTTAGAAGAATTTTGCAATGCACATATTGCATTAATGATCACAACCGGAGATGATTTCTTCTTCCCCAGCCGACAGAATGAATATCTGGCAAGCGGCTTGCCAATCATTTCCTGTGGCTGGTCAAGGGGACTTTTTTTCTTTGAAAAGGCGGCAGCAAAGGGTTATCCTGTTTATATGTTTGACTATACCAATACAATAGGCATGAAAGAAAAATTGCATGAACTTTATGTAAATTATAAGTATAATAGAATCACCATAAGCCCCCATCCCCTGCCTGAATACACCCGGCAAAACCTTACCGCCCGGCTTGCAGATTTACTGATAAGTATTGACAAAGTTTAGAAAATAAATATAATATATATTCTTGTTTATTAGTTGAATATTATATAGATTACTAATATTTTTACTTAAAAGGAGATTTAAATGTACGGAATAATCTTTGCTTTGCATGTGCTTATATGCATATTGCTGATCATCGTGGTACTTTTGCAACAGACCAGAGGCGCTGGTATGTCGAGCGTTTTTGGGGGCGGTGGAGGTTCTGATTCCTTATTTGGTGGAAAAGGTGCTACACCATTCTTTATTAAATTGACTTCGGGACTGGCAATAGGGTTCTTTTTAACATCCCTCTTTCTTGTCCTTTTATCCCGGCGACCGGTTGCTAAAACTGCGGTTGAAAAAGGTTTGGAGACCGAAGTTCCGGTCGCACCATTTAGCCCGGCACCGGAAGAACAACTTCCGACCCTTCCCCAGAAACAAGGGGGTGAATAATGTTTGCGGTTATAAAGACGAATAGTTATCAATATGTTGTTACAAAGGGTGACAAAGTGATTATTCCTGCATTACTTGGTGAATCAGGAAAAGAAATTGAATTTGATAAAATCCTTATGATCAAAGATGACAGTGGCGTAATCATTGGAAAACCTTTTGTTCAAGGTGCATTAGTAAAGGGGATTATAAGAAAAACAGGCAAATTGCCGAAGGTAATGGTTTATAAATTCATTAGAAGAGAAAATTATCGTCGCAAAAAAGGGCACCGACAATTATTTAGTGAAGTTGAAATTACCGATATTATAAAAAAATAGGAGGCAAATATGGCTCATAAAAAAGGAACCGGTTCAGCAAAAAACGGCAGGGATTCTGAAGGCAAAAGGCTGGGAGTGAAAAGATTTGACGGACAAATAGTTAATACCGGAACAATCATTATAAGACAGCGAGGGACTAAAATCCACCCGGGGATGAATGTAGGGATGGGTAAGGACTATACCATCTATGCTCTTGTTCAGGGCAAAGTGAAGTTTGGATATACAAAGGGTGGAAAAAGAATCGTTTCGGTAATACCTGCAACAAATTAGTATTAATCTACTGAGTATAGTTTTTATACGCACCATTTTCGGGTGCGTTTCTTTGTTGACATTTTTCAATCTTTATTTATAATTAACCTATGAAAATACTCGTGACAAGTGCATTACCTTATGCAAATGGTGATATACACTTAGGGCATCTTGCCGGTGCATATCTTCCCGCTGATATTTATGTCCGTTATCAGCGACTCAAAGGCAGGGATGTGATACATATCTGCGGCACTGACGAACATGGTGTTCCGATCACCGTCCTTGCCGATCAGCAAAAAAAGAGTCCTCAGGAGATTGTTGATTTCTATCACGAATCCATAAAAAAATCTTTCATTGAGTTCGGTATATCATTTGATAATTTTTCCCGCACCACAATCCCTTTACATTACCGACTTGCTCAGGATTTCTTTTTAAATATTTATAACAAAGGATTTATCTATGCAAAAGAGAATGAGCAATTCTATTGCCCGAGATGTAAAAGATTCCTTCCGGACCGTTATGTGGTTGGCAAATGTCCGCGTTGTGGCATTGACGGTGCAAAAGGCGACCAGTGTGAAGCCTGTGGAAGGTGGCTCGAACCATTCCAGTTGATTGAACCAAAATGTCTTATATGTGGAGAACGACCGATAAAACAGAAGACCAAACACTGGTATTTCAAATTATCACAATTCCAGAAGCAACTTGTCCAGTGGATTGAAGAGAAAAAGCACTGGAGAGACACAGTCCTTACTTTTGTCCAGGGTTGGCTTAAAGAGGGGCTTGAGGATAGACCGATCACCCGGGATATGACCTGGGGTGTGCCGGTCCCACTGGAAGAGGCAAAAGGCAAGGTATTATATGTCTGGTTTGATGCGCCGATCGGTTATATATCTTCAACAATGGAATGGGCAATAAACAAAGGTGAGCCCGATTTATGGAAAGAGTACTGGCTCAATCCGGCGACAAAACTCATTCACTTTATCGGCAAGGATAATATTGTATTTCATGCCCTTATCTGGCCCGCAATGCTTATGGCTTATGGGAACTATGTTCTTCCTTCAGAAATTCCGGCAAATCAGTTTCTGAATCTTGAGGGTGAAAAACTTTCCACCTCAAGGGGCTATGCGATCTGGCTCCCGGAGTACTTAAAAGAATTCCCGGCAGACTCTTTAAGATACGCCCTGACAAGAAACCTTCCTGAAACCAGGGATTCAGACTTCACATGGCGTGATTTCCAATCGTGGCACAATAATGAACTCGCTGATATTCTTGGCAATTATATAAATCGGACCCTCACATTTATTGAAAAATACTACAATTCAAATGTTCCTTCCGCATCTGCATTCACCGAGAATGAGAATAGAATTCTTGATATGCTTCATAATGCACCAAAAATAGTTGGAGAAAAGATTGAAAATTTTGAATTCAAAAATGCCCTCCAGGAAGTTATGAAACTTGCCCAGGAAGGGAATCGCTATTTTGACAAAGAAGCGCCCTGGATCACCCGCAAAACAAATCCTTTGATCGGCGAAAGGACGATGTATATCTGTATGAAGATTGTTACTTCCCTTGCGCTCCTTATCGAACCATTCCTGCCATTTACTGCCCAGAAAATAAAAGAAATGATCAACTTTCCCGAACAGAGTTGGGATAATATTGCCACACCAATTGTGTCCGCAACGATTCGAAAACCGGAAATACTTTTCAAAAAGATTGAAAACCAGATAATTGAAGTCCAGATTGCAAAGCTAAAAAGAAAAGAAATTTCTATAGATGATTTCAACAAAATAGACTTATGCACCGCCAAAGTTATTTCAGCAAAAAAAGTTGAAGGCAGTGACCATCTCATTGTTTGCGAGATTGAAATCGGCAATAAGAAAAAACAGATCGTCGCCGGCGTTGGCAAACATTACAAACCTGAAGAACTAATTGGCAAAACAATAATTGTTGTAAATAACCTCAAGCCCGTTACCTTAAAAGGTGTGCTGTCCGAAGGGATGCTACTTGCAGCCCAGGATAAGAACGGGCTTGTGCTTTTGACTACGGATAAACCGATCTCATCGGGTGCGATTGTGAAGTGATTGACACCCATTGCCATTTAATAGACCCTCAATTTAATCGCGATATTCAAATAGTTATTGAACGCGCTAAATCATCCGGAATAAGTTTTATTATAAATATCGGTTATGATCTTAATACAAGCATTGCGGCAGTTAAAATGAACAAAGATTATGAATGGCTCTTGCCCGCAATAGGCATACACCCGAATGAATCGGCTGAAGAATCATTAAAACAAATAGAATCAGTTGAAAATCTATGCGAAGATAAAAATGTCATTGCTATCGGTGAAACTGGACTTGATTATTATCGCAATTATACGCCCAAAGATGCCCAGCAAAAACTCTTCCGCCAGCATATTAATCTTGCCCGGAAATACAATTTACCGTTAATAATTCATACTAGAAATTCAATTGATGATACAATCAAAATTTTAAATGAAGAAGGTTATCATCGGGGTGTATTTCATTGTTACAACGGTTCCTATGAGCAGGCAAAACAAATTATAAATATGGGATTTTTTCTCGGATTTGGTGGGGTATTGACCTTTTCAAAGAATATGCGTGAGGTATTTCAACGAATACCGATTGAATTTATTCTTTTTGAGACCGATGCGCCATTCCTTGCCCCAGCGAGTCATAGAGGGCAAAGAAACGAACCCGCGTTCATTTTTGAGACACTACATTCTGCTGCTTCAATAAAAGGCTTGTCCGTTGAAAAAATTGAAGAATTTACAGATAAAAATGCCTCCCGTTTATTTTCTTTGAAAATCTGATGCCGAAAAGACTCGGACAGCATTTTCTGAATAACATATACATCGCAAAGAAAATAATTGATTTTGCAGATATAAAAGGCGCATCAGTGATTGAAATCGGAGCCGGTAAAGGAATGCTCACAAGGCAACTTTCAAAATACGCACGCATTGTTTATGCAATTGAGATCGATAAGAGATATGCAGAAAAATTGATTGAAAAGAATTTATCCAATGTAAAAGTTATCAATGTAGATTTTCTTGACTTTGATCTTTGTCCCTATGCAGGCTCGGTAATTGTCGGCAATATCCCTTATAGCATAACAACAAAGATAATTGAGAAACTTGTAGAAGAAAGAAACAATTTTTTAAGGGCAATTTTAACCATTCAAAAAGAGTATGGCGAAAGATTACTTGCCCAGCCCGGTACCCCGGCATATAGTTCAATCACCTGTTATGTAAATTACTATTTTAAAGTAATCCGTGGTTTTAATATCCAGGCACGGTTTTTTACACCCAAACCCAAGGTGAATTCAATTGTGATTGGGCTTTTCCACACAGACGCATCTTTTTCAATTACCGATGAAATTGAATTTTTTGATTTTATAAAAGGAATCTTTCGGTACCGACGCAAAACTTTAAAAAATGCAATTTTGAATCACCTTGGCTTTATGCCCCAGGATTTAAAGGCCGATTTGTTTTTAAAAAGGCCTGAGGACCTGACGTTAAAAGATTTTTATAAATTATATCTTAAATTGAAAGAAAAATGAAAACAAAGGTATATATTAAGGATGGTAAAGATCTGCCTTCAGCGATTAACGAGATATTTAAAGAATTCGGTACGCAAAACCTTACAAACAAAAGGGTATTTGTTAAACCCAATATGCTCAGGGTTGCCCGTCCCGAAGAATGTGTAATAACAGACCCAAGACTTGTTAAGGCAGTCGTTGAAAACTTATTAAATAATTCGGCGAATGTAACTGTTGGTGACAATCCAATCCCACAAAAGGTTAATGAAATTGAGGTTGCTAAAATTTGCGGTTTCTTTGATGCGGTCGGGGGAAGATTTAAAAATATCGGAAGGTATGTCAAAAAAATAAAATTGCGGTATAATGTAGTTAAGGAAATATATGTCTCACGAGATATCCTTGATACAGAGTTATTAATCTCTTTACCGAAATTAAAAACCCATGAATTGACGATATTAAGTGTCGCAATAAAAAATCAATTCGGCATTATCCCCGGTGGTCTGAAACCAAAATTACATTTTCAGTGTCCAACACTTGATGATTTCTGTCGTCTTTTGATTGAGACCTATAATGTAAGAAAACCAGACCTGATAATTGTAGATGCATTAAATATTGTGGACGCCCGGGGGAGGATGTATAACCCAAATAAATTGATTGTCGGTACAGATGCCTGGACAGTTGATTATGTGTGTGCCCTCTTTGTCGGTATAAGACCAGAAACAAGCCCGCTGCTCAGGATAGGAATAAAAGAAAAATTCTTTAATCCTGATGATATAGAGATAGTCGGTGATTTTACACCAATAAAAAAATTTGCAACGCCAATATCAATACCCTTAAAGGAATTTCTTGCAGGCCTCGGGAGTAGGATTTTTGCACAAATTCAGAACTTCTATGTGCCAGTGATTGACCATATTTTATGTAATAAATGTCGTTCCTGTGAGAATGTCTGTCCGTCGCGTGCAATTAGACATTTTAATATTGACTACAAAAAATGTATAAAATGCTATTGTTGTTTTGAGGTCTGCCCCAAAAATGCGATAAAAAGAAAACCGAAAATTATTTAAATCTAATAAAAAGATTTAATATTACCGTCTTTTATATAACACCAGGACATTGCCTCAGTATTATTTACACAAAGAATTCTGCCATGTTTGTCAATGCCGATGAGTCCGGCACGACACTTATTTCTTGTCGCATAATCAATCGCCATTTTGCCGGCAACCGGCGCCGAATATTTCTCCATAAATGCCACAGTTCTAAAAGCAAGTAGTGTTTTCATAATCATTTCCCCGTGTCCGGTAGCAGATACCCCACCATACTTATTTGCATAAGTACCTGCCCCAATAATGGGCGTATCACCTACCCTTCCCGGTAGATGAAGCAATATACCACCTGTAGATGTACCCACCGCAATCATTCCATTTTTATCCATTGCCACGACCCCAACCGTTTCATACAGTTCTTTTAATTTACATAATCTCGGAAAATAATCACTTTTTAATCTATTTTTTGCCCTGAACCACATCCTCTCTTTTTCCTTTGTCTTTGGATTGTGATATTTCATTCCACAGAGCCGGGCAAATTTTAGTGCCCCGTCACCGCACAATAATAAATGGTCGGTCTTCTCCATAACTAATCGCGCAACCTTTATTGGATATCTTACATTCTTTATCGCTGCGACCGCACCAAAATTGCCGTCCGCAGTCATTATTGATGCATCCATTTCTATTTCGCCGGTCAAGCCAAGGGTTGAACCGGTTCCTGCATTAAATATTGTTTCATCTTCCAGAATCATTATCGCCTTTTCAACCGCATCAAGGCTTGAGCCACCATTCTTTAGAATTTCATAGCCTGTGTTTACTGCCTTTTTTAAACCCTGGGCACGACGGTACGGAAAATTTATTCCGCCTGCCCCGCCATTGGCAATTATTACAAGATTTTTCATCTCTGCCTCGCTATCTTTCCAATGATATTAAATGTTTTTCCTTTAACTAAAACAAAATAAAGTCCAGAGCCAACCGGATTTCCATCGCTATCTCTTCCGTCCCATAATATCTTTTTATCGACAATGTCTGCAGAGACAAACTTTCTTACCAATCTTCCACTGATTGAATATATAAATACCTCCGGGTTATAATCTTCGGTCGGGTAGTCAAGGACAATCTCACAATTTTCGGTAAATGGATTGGGGATTGAATATGGGACTGCATAATTCTTTATGTCAATCCGAGCAAAATTTGATAGACTCCCCTCATTATTATAGATATCCCGGGGATATACCCCATAATAATAATTACCCATTAATTTATTAAAGATATAGAGTGTAGTATCTATCAATTCTTGCCTGGCATATCTCCCTGAGATGAGTCTATACAATCTGATCCGATCAATATAAACCCCGCCATTATTTATACTTGAATTTGTTCGGTAATAAAACTTTAATGGAGAATTACCCGGAGCCAGAATTATACGAATATTCTGCCAGTTATTAGACCTGCCGTAATATATATAACTTTTTGAACCATATTCAAAAATAAAAGTATCAACCATATCTTCGGTATTGTAATACAAATAAAAATCTACCAGACCGAGTTCATTAATTTCAAAATTTTCTTTTGTTAAGAGTGAATTATTCAAATTACTGCTGTTCCCGGAGAAGAATGATGCATTGCCATCATAAGCGATGTTGGTGGCGATAGAGAACCCATT
Organism: Caldifarciminota bacterium; assembly: GCA_965649105.1. Lineage (GTDB taxonomy): Bacteria > Hydrothermota > Tepidihabitantia > SM23-42 > JAOAFX01 > JAOAFX01. The sequence goes on along the minus strand of CBFGJP010000016.1, from coordinate 22,141 downwards.
AAAAAGCCAGTTAGTTGAGTCTTCGCAATTATCTCCAAATAATAAGATGGTATCAGCACATTCTATAATATCGTATACGACCGGTGCGAGGTCAAAGGATTTTGTCCAGAAAAGATGAAAGTCATTGTTCTTACCCGTGCTACTAACAAAGAGTTGAGGGGTTGTTGGTTTTATATCATCCTGTCCATAAAACCAGTTTAAAAATCTTGCCCAGTTCGTCTCATTATAACTGAGCAATATATAGCGTTCTACAAGATTTTTGAATTCAATGTATCTATCTGGGAACCAGGTGGTGATGCCGGTCAATCCGGTGAGATCCGGTCCCCAGGATGCGGATTTGATTACTGTCCTATTATAGGATTCTAACAGTTCCCTTGTGTCCTCTGTGGAAAGATAGTCATTCAACAATTTCAGAAAATCTCCAAGATCTATATAATCATCCTCAGGCACAGGATTTGGGTCTGTGAGCGAAACCGCCTGTACATAATTTCTTAAATCTTTAAAACTTTTTGTTGGCGGATTCTGCATAATATTATCAATATTCTTTTTTAGTGATTTTTTCAAGTTATCAATGTTTTCTAAATCAACAAGCGAGATTGCTGAAGGCTGGTTTGAGTAATATGCCTTGCATATTTCAACAATCTCAGTTCCAAGGTCTATTTCGTTAATCCCGGGTTCTGTTTTAAAAATATAAAAGATAGCTTCGTATGGAAATCCATTTATTGGCCAGACTGTCTGTGGTGCTATACAAACCTTCGCATAATCTTTTATCTCGTTTGCAATCTCAATCTGCTGCATATTGCAGGCATCAAAGCCGATGATGTTAAATTTTTTGCCCGTTGCCTCATAAAAACCTTTTAAGGCACGATTGAGCTCGCCATTAGCAATGCTCATCTCGGTTCCTGCTGAGCCATCACTACCAAATGTCCGCCTTGGTGACAATGTCCACCCTGTGCCATGGTCCCAGAGGATTAAAAAATATCTTTTTGCAGGCAATAACATTACCCCCCATTCCAGGAAATCCCTCAAGGTATTCCAGTCACACATATCAATAATTCCCAGGTTGCCGAGATTATACAGAGTATCCTTGCCCACATAATAACGATTAGCACCGGTGTATGGTTTATCAATTTGCACTAATATTGCGAGATTATCATTGGAACCGATTGCCTTCATTTCAATGAGGTCAGAATCAGCAAGTGCATATAAAGAATTGTCTGCCACCATATAAACTAAAACTGTCCATTCACGGGCAGATAAAATTAATGGAAATATAAAAAATAACAAAAAGATACGCACGGGTAATTTTATTAAAAAATATTACAATGTCAACAAAAACCTTGACATTTTTTAAAAATTGGATATACTCCACAATGATGAAAAATTTTAAGAGATACTGGATGAAGAAGGAGATATGGGGCAAGGGCTTTTCGTTCCCATAAATTGAATTATTATGGACGGAAAGCCCACCACAAGGTGGGCTTTTTTGTTGCCTGATTAAAAGGAGGTTTAATGGGACAAAAATGGTTGGCGACATTAAAAAGAAATATAAAAGTGGTAGGTGATATTGATACACCCTGTTATATTTATGACAGGGAAAGGATAGAGGATAATATTGATATACTTAAAAGAAATTTTAAGGGTATCGCCCGTTTGTTTTTTGCAGTAAAGGCGAATACCAATCTGGCAATTTTGAGATTGATAAGAAATAACGGTATCGGGGCTGAGGTTGTATCACCGGGTGAGATATATATCTGCAAAAAGGCAGGATTTGATGGTTCTGATATACTCTACAATAATGTGGCAAAAAAAGAAGAAGAAATCTTTTATGCCATTGAAAACGGGGTTATATTCTTCAATTTTGAGAGTGTGCACCAGGCAATCCTCCTGGAAAAAGTAGGGCAAAAAACTAAAAAAAATATAAAAACATTTGTCCGCATAAATCCCGGGATATTTCCAAAAACCCATCCCCATCTTTCAACTGGTTCTGAAGCGAGTAAGTTTGGCATAAGGATGCAGGAATTGCCTGAAGTCGTAAAAATTCTAAATAAATTCAGATATACTGAACTGGTTGGTATTCACTGTCATATTGGTTCGCAGATTTTATCCCCTAAGCCCTTCATAGATGCTGTTGATAAGATTATTGAGGCAATAAATTTTTTCCGAGAGAATGGCTTTGATATCCCTTTTGTAAATTTGGGTGGTGGCTTTGGTCTTCCTTACAAGCCAAAAGAAAAACCCTTAAATTTCAAACCTATCATTGATTGTTATAAGAGATTGAAACAGAAATACAATGTTGAGATATGGCTTGAGCCAGGAAGATTTTTTGTGGCAAATGCTGGATACATACTGACAAGGATTATTGATAAAAAACAAAGAAACCATTTACCAATATATATGATTGATGCAGGTATGACTGAAAATCCAAGGCCTGCCCTTTATGATGCATACCATCATATTGAGCCATTATTTAAGAAGAAAACAAAGTGCCTTAAGGTGCGGATCACCGGTCCATTATGTGAGAACGCAGATGAATTTGGCGTGTTCAAACTTTCTGCATTAAATATAGGAGATTATCTCCTGATACATAATTCTGGTGCCTATACCAGGACAATGGCTTCCACCTACAATGGCAGACCATTACCAGCAGAATATCTTGTCGATGATTCCATAAAATTGATAAGAAAAAAACAGAATCTGAGGGATTTGATAGAAAATGAACAATATCAAGGTATTTAAGGTTGGAGGGTCGGTCCTTTCAGAACCGGAAGACTTTTTAAAAATCGCCCGCTTGATTTTGAAATTCAAGGATACAAAGATATGCCTCGTCACCTCAGCAATAAAAGGTAAAACTGATGAATTGATAATGGTTTACACAAAGGCAGTCCCAAAACCTGATTTTTACGGTTTTGAAAGGTTTGTCGGAATGGGAGAGATTCAATCAGCAATAATATTTGAATCGGTCTTTAAATATCTCGGTGCTGAGGCAAAGGCAATAATACCCGGAATGAATGACTGGCCGATACATATAAGATTAGAGTCAAAGTCTCAGCTCAGTACCCAAAAGATAAATGAAAAAAGGGAATTTAAACTCCTGTCAAAATCAAAGAGTATTACTAAAAAATATTTAACCCCCTTGCTCAATAAAAATATTATACTTATAATCCCTGGATTTATTGCCCGGGATGAAAAAAATAACACCGTCACCCTGGGACGGGGTGGCAGTGACATCTCAGCACTGCTCATTGCTGAATTATTAGAAGCAAAGGAACTCATTTTAGTAAAGGATGTAGGAGGAATCTTGAGCGTAGACCCTAAATTTGTTTCAAATACAAAGATGATAAAAAAACTTTCCTGGGCAGAACTTGGTGCCCTTGCTGCATCCGGTGCCCAAGTCTTGAACCCAATCTCCTTGAAGCATAGAAAAAAACTTCCTAAATTGCGGGTCATTGCCAATGATGGCACAAATATAGAAAATGGTGGAACCGAAATTCTTTTTGATAAAGAAGTCTCTATTACCCTCGCTGATAAAACCTTTGGCGTATTGACTTTTATTGGCGAAAAAATTCCCGAAACATTTGGTATTTTGAGCAGCATATCAAATGCACTGACAGAAAAAAGAATTGCTATCCATTCACTTACTATCTCCGATACCCTTTTGGCAATATATGTTGAAGAGGATAAGTCAGAAAGGGCCTATGAATTACTTTCTCCACTCATTTCAAAGATCAAAAATCTTAAGGCACTAAACCTAAAAAAGGGTATCGCAAAGATTGTGATAAGGAGTCTAAAATTTATCAACGAGCCCGGGGCAATAAAGAAGATAGTAACTCCTATTGCCCGGGAAAAGATCAATATCTGGGAAATTTTAACGGTCCATACAGACATTATGGTATTCGTTGAATCCCAGGATAAAGTTAAGGCATACAATTTTATCAACCAATTATTCAGGAAGGAGTAAAATGGAAAAAAATAGAATAAAGATTGCAATAATTGGCTATGGTAATCTTGGTAAGGGTGTAAAACAGGCGCTTGAGAAAAATCCCGATATGGAACTTGCCGAAATCATAACCAGAAGACCAGAGGTCGTGAAGAAAATAGAAAAAAACATCCCGGTATTTTCATTAGAAAAATTTGATATTCTTGCCGATGTTGCGATACTATGCAGTGGTTCAAAAGATGATATATTTGGTTCGGGAAATAATAAAGAATTGAACCGGGTACGTATTTCTGACCCATATTCGCATGGACAGGGATTATATTTTGCGCAATTTTTTAATACCGTTGATAGTTTTGATACACACCGTCGTATTTTTGATTATTATCAGCATATGGATAAGGTAGCACGATTGAATCGACATACCTCTATCATCTCTGCAGGCTGGGACCCGGGAACATTTTCATTAGAAAGGGTAATGGCGGATGCCTTCTTTCCTGAAAGCAGGATATACACATTCTGGGGACCTGGCGTAAGTCAGGGGCATTCAGATGCAGTCCGTCAGATTCCCGGTGTTCTTGATGCACGTTCTTATACAATTCCGATAAAGAAGTCAATAGAAATGGTTAGAGATGGTAAAAATCCTGATTTAAAACCTAAAATGATGCATAAAAGGGTTGTGTATGTCGTTACCCATAAGGATGCAGATAAAAAAGAGATAGAAAGAAATATAAAACAGATGCCCAATTATTTTGCGGACTATGAAACGGAAGTCATATTTATATCCCAGAAAACTCTTAATAAAACGCATAGTGAATTTCCCCATTGTGGCTCGGTTATCCTATCGAGTAAGACTGGATTAAATAATAAGGCGGTGATTGAATATCGTTGTGTATGGGATAGCAATCCTGAGGCAACCGCGAGTATCCTTGTTGCCTGTGCAAGGTCATGTTATAGACTGAATAAAGAGAAAAGATACGGCGCGCTCACTATGTTAGAAATTCCGCCCGCTTATTATTCGATGCATTCAATTGACGGACTACTTCAAAATTATATGTAAAGCATAAGTCAAACGGATATCAAAACATTCTCAGGACAGGATAACAACGAGTTTGTGAACAAAAGCAGAAAAATTAGATAATTATTGACACCCGTATAAAAATGGATATAATTGCCTATGGATTGCAATTTAGATAAGAATAAGAAAGATTGTAGCTGTACCTACGAACCATGTTCAAGAAAGGGCAGGTGCTGTGATTGTTTGCGCTATCATTTAAAACATAAGGAACTCCCCGCATGCTGCTTTCCCCCTGAGGTTGAAAAGACTTACGACCGTTCTTTTGAAAGGTTTATAAAAACTGTGGGGTGTTAATGGAACTTATATTTGAGACTTCAAAATCCGGAAGAAAAGGCTATTCTTTGCCATCCCTGGATGTTCCTGAGGTCAAATTGCCTGAAAAATATCAACGCAAGCAGCCCGCTGAATTACCCGAGGTAAGTGAACCCGAAATTATAAGACATTTTATCAATCTCTCAACCCTTAATCATCATGTTGACAAGGGATTTTACCCTCTCGGATCCTGCACAATGAAATACAACCCAAAGATTAATGAGGAAACCTGCCGCTATCCGGGTTTTGCCCATCTTCATCCTTTACAGCCAGAAAAGACTGTTCAAGGTGCCCTGAAACTAATGTATGAACTTGGCATGTATTTAAAAAAGATTGTAAATCTTGATGGTATTACCCTCCAGCCTGCTGCGGGTGCACACGGTGAATTCACTGCTATAAGCATGTTCAAGGCATATTTTAATAAAAAAGGTGAACCGCGTAAATATATTCTAATACCGGATTCAGCCCATGGCACCAATCCCGCCAGTGTTAATTTTTCAGGATTTAAACCCCTCACCCTGAGTTCTGATGAGCAGGGATTAGTTGATATAAAGAAACTTAATGAACTTATGAACGCCGAGGTTGCGGGTTTAATGTTAACAAACCCGAATACCCTGGGATTATTTGAAAAAAATATAAAAATAATTTCTGAGATCGTCCATTCCAAGGGGGGACTTTTATATCTTGATGGTGCCAACTTGAATGCCCTCCTCGGTTTGGTGAGGGCAGGAGACTTAGGTTTTGATGCAGTCCACTTCAATCTCCATAAGACATTTTCGACTCCCCACGGTGGAGGTGGTCCGGGGTCCGGACCGGTAGCAGTGCGCAAAATACTTGAGCCATTTCTACCTGTGCCGGTTATAAAAGAAAAAGATGGATATTATTATTTTTGCTATGATTTACCCGATACGATCGGTAAAATTCAATCATTCTACGGCAATTTTCTGGTAATGGTACGTGCCTATACATTTATTAGAATGATTGGTGAGGATGGGTTATCTTCTATCTCCCGTGCGGCAATATTAAATGCAAATTATATAATTCAGAGTTTAAAAGATTATTACCTCTTGCCTTATCCAGGATTCTGCATGCATGAAGGTGTACTTTCAGGAAAGAATCTGAAGGAGAATGGCGTTAAAACCCTGGATGTCGCCAAGCGTCTTTTAGATTTTGGTTTCCATGCACCAACTGTATATTTTCCGCTAATTGTTAGTGAGGCATTGATGATTGAACCAACTGAAAGTGAATCACTGGACACGATTGAACGGTTTATTGAAACAATGATACAGATCAATAAAGAAGCAAAGGAAAATCCTGATATTTTAAAATCTGCTCCCCATAATACGCCGGTTCGCCGTCTTGATGAAGTCAAGGCGGTAAAGGAATTAAAATTGAAATGGCAGAAGTAAAATTTGAAATAACTGAAGAAAGAAAAAATTTTTTGATAAGCAAAATTGCTCAGAAAGTTGTTGATTTGCGATTATCACCCGTCGCAATTGTTTTCCTTGAATCTTCAAAACCATTAACATTCTTGGGTAATCAGTTAATGATATTTATGCAACCTTTTTACCGGGCTTTTTTTTCATATCAGGAATACGAAGAAATTACTGCAATGCTTGAGGACCGGAATAATATCGAAAGATTGATATGTGCAATTGAACATCTTGAGGAGGAACGACATGGAGATAAAAGAGCCAAAAAGAATTCTGGCAACTGATTGCGGAAGCACTACCACCAAGGCAATTTTAATTGAAAAAAGAGGGGATGAGTATCGTCTCATTGTTCGTGGTGAGGCACCTACCACGGTGGAATCACCATTTGAAGATGTAACCAAAGGCGTACTCAATGCCGTGCGTGAAGTTGAGGAACTTGCCAATGTAAAGATTCTTGATGGAGAAAAAATAATAAAAGGTGTAAATGGTTCCGAAGGCGTAGATTTTTATGTCTCAACCTCCAGCGCAGGCGGTGGTCTTCAAATGATGGTGGCGGGTGTTGTGCTGACGATGACCGCAGAGAGTGCGGCACGCGCCGCACTTGGTGCCGGGGCGATTGTAATGGATGTTATTGCATCCAATGACGGCAGGTTGCCTCACGAAAAGATTGAGAGAATAAGAAATTTGAGACCCGATATGATTCTTCTTTCGGGTGGAGTTGATGGTGGAACTATTTCCCATGTTGTGGAACTCGCTGAATTGATTAAGGCTGCGGACCCCAAGCCTCGTTTTGGGGTTGGTTATCGCTTGCCTGTAATATATGCGGGGAATAAAGATGCACGCCAGGCAATACTTGATATACTGAAAGAAAATACCGCATTAGTGATTGTAGAAAACATTAGACCGGTGCTTGAACGGGAAAATCTAAATCCTGCCCGTCACAAAATTCACGACCAGTTTATGGAACATGTGATGGCGCATGCCCCGGGATACAAGAAACTTATGGAAATGACCGATGTGCCAATTATGCCTACACCCGGTGCAGTTGGTCTGCTTGTTGAAACAGTTGCGCGAAAAGAAAATATTACAGTCATTGGGGTTGATATTGGTGGTGCTACGACCGATGTCTTCTCGGTTTTTCAAGGTGTCTTTAATAGAACCGTTAGTGCAAATCTTGGTATGTCTTATTCCATAAGCAATGTTCTCGCCGAGACCGGTATTGAAAATATAATACGCTGGCTACCTTTTGAAATAGAGGAGCGGGATCTTAGAAATAGAATTAGAAACAAGATGATTAGACCAACAACCATTCCCCATACCCTTGAGGATTTGAAGATTGAACAGGCAATTGCGCGCGAGGCTTTAAGACTTGCCTTTGAACAGCATAAATCAATGGCAGTGGGACTTAAAGGTGTTCAACAGGAAAGGACCATTTCTGATACATTTGCTCAGACAATGACCGGTGAAACTCTGATTGATTTAATGACGCTGAACCTCCTGATTGGTTCAGGGGGCATTCTTTCCCATGCACCGCGACGTAATCAATCTGCATTGATGATGATCGATGCGTTTCTGCCCCAGGGTATTACAAAACTAGCCGTAGATTCAATCTTTATGATGCCCCATCTCGGAGTACTTTCCACCGTCCATGAGCAATCAGCGACAGAGGTGTTTAATAAGGATTGTCTTGTTCCATTAGGATATTGCATTGCTCCGGTTGGCGAAGGTCGCGAGGGTATGAATGTCTTAAAAGTAAAGATTGAAGATGAAAAAACAACAAGTGAAAAGACTATAAAATTTGGTGATATTGAACTCATTCCTGTGCCGGTTGATAGGAAAGTGAGAATTGTTCTCCATCCGGAGCGTGGTTTTGATATTGGTAATGGAAAAGGAAAAGTTGTGGATACGGTATTACAGGGTGGAGTAGTTGGTATTATTATTGATTGTCGGGGCAGACCGTTTAACCTGCCCGAAGATAAGAAAAAACGAATCGAACTTTTAAATAAGTGGTTTAAGGCCATCAATATGTATCCAGAAAGATAGAAAGGAGCAATTTTTATGCCTGTACCGAAAAGACGTCATTCTCATTCAAGGAAAAATAAAAGACGTTCCCAGTTCAAGATTAAGCCTCTTCAATACATCGAATGTCCAAAATGCCACAGCCCAAAATTACCCCACCGGGTATGTCCGGTCTGTGGAACTTATAAGGACTCGTTGGTGGTAGCCCCTAAAGAAGAAAAAACATAAGAAATTTAGCTTGGATTATGAAGAAGATGGGTTATACAATATACCAGGGAAGAATTATGTTATCAAAATGGAGTGAAGATGAAGATTGGTTTTGATTTGATGGGTTCGGACGGTTCGCCAAAGATAGAGATTGAGGCATTGAAACTTCTTAAAAGTGATATAAAACAGGAAATCTTGGTTGTGGGTAAAGGTAATTATGAGATCGAAGTGCGAAATATGGGTTTTGAATATCGGATTGCCGAAGAAGTTGTTGGCATGCATGAAATCCCAACAGTGGCGGTTAAACAGAAGAAGAATTCTTCTTTAGGTATACTCTTTTCTATGTTGAAGAACAAGGAAATTGATAGTATTGTGAGCGCGGGAAACACCGGCGCAATAATGGGATTTAGTTTTTTTGAGTTGGGCACCATTGAAGAGAATGCAAAACCCGGGCTTGCAATTACCCTTCCTACAGAATCTGGATATTCTGTATTGATTGATGTAGGTGCAAATATCAAGCCAAGGCCCATAGACTTATTGTATTACGGCATAATGGGTTCAATATTAGCTCGGATCGTATTGGGAAAAGAAAAACCAAGGATTGGTTTATTAAATATCGGGGCAGAGAGTGTCAAAGGAGATGAGATAAGACAGAAGGCGTATCAACTAATGAAAGATAATTGTGAAAATTTTGTTGGGAATATAGAAGGCAATAACTTAATGCGAGGTTTTGTTGATGTAATCGTAACCGATGGCTTCACCGGTAATGTTCTATTGAAATATTCTGAAGGGATTGTTGATGCACTCTGGCATATGTTAAAAGAAACTGTCGATGCCGCAATGCGCCGAAAATTCGGACAGTTCCTTGTAAAACCAGCAATTAATGATTTGAAGGCAAAATTCAGTTATGAAGAATACGGTGGAGGTATATTGCTCGGTGTGAATGGTGTGATCATTATCTGCCACGGGCATTCTTCACCACTTGCCCTGAAAAATGCTATACTTATGGCAAAAAAATGTGTGGAATTTAACATCTCTGAAGAAATAAAAAAGGCGGTAAAAAAATGAGAGCATATATTGCAGGGATTGGAACCTATGTGCCAGAGAAAATTTTAACGAATTTTGATCTTGAGAAAATTGTTGAGACTTCAGACGAGTGGATAAGAACGAGATCCGGAATTAGGGAAAGACATATCGTTGATCCGAATACTGCAACGAGTGATCTTGCGGTTAGGGCTGCACAAAGGGCTATGGAAAATGCTAGTATTGAAGCGAAAGATTTAAATGCAATCATCCTCGGTACCGCGACGCCGGATATGCTCTTCCCTTCTACTGCCTGTCTTGTTCAGAGTCAAATCGGCGCCCGCCAGATTATGTCATTTGACATATCTGCGGGTTGTAGTGGATTTTTATATGGTTTGGGTATAGCAGATGCTATGGTGAAAAACGGCTACGACAACATCCTTGTGATCGGTGCCGAGACATTGAGTAAGGTGATGGATTTTACTGACCGCGCAACCTGTGTATTGTTTGGTGATGGCGCAGGTGCGGTCATTGTAAGAAAGAATAACGACGATGATAATGGAATAATTGCTTCGTATTTTGCCGCGGATGGCTCAGACTGGAATCTTCTCCACCAACCTGCAGGAGGTTCAAGAATACCGGCTTCAGAGGAATCAGTCAAGAAAAGATTACACTACATAAAAATGGAAGGGAACGAGGTATTCAAACTTGCGGTCCGTGCGATGATTGAATCAGCAATACAAACACTTAAAAGAGCGAAACTGTCATCAAAAGATGTTGCTTTGTTAATTCCCCACCAGGCAAATATCAGAATTATTGAGGCAACGGCAAAAAGGCTTGATATACCGATGGAAAAGGTATATGTAAACCTTGATAAATACGGTAATACATCTGCTGCATCAATACCTATTGCCCTTGCTGAAGCCCTCCAGGAAGGTAGAATAAAGAAAAATGATTATGTGCTTATGGTTGCATTTGGCGCTGGTTTCACCTGGGGTGGGGTTTTGATAAAAATATAATCTAAATCCTGAAACAAAATTTAGATTGCAATGTTTTAAAAATTCATTAGGCATCTGGTAAAATTTTAATTTTTATCGAAATATTCGTCCACAATTTCTTGACTTTTATCCATTTGTCTGCTATAATACTTAATGAAAGTCGTTTGCACTAATCGTAAGGCAGGTCATTTATATGAAATACTTGATACCTACGAAGCAGGCATGGTCTTGAAAGGCAGCGAAGTAAAATCATTACGCCAAGGAGAAGTTTCTTTAAGCGATGCCTATGCTGAAGTCAAAAGTGGCGAAGTATTTTTACATAATCTCCATATTACACCTTATCGCTTCAGTACGATTGCCACTCCTGACCCGCGGCGTAAAAGGAAGTTACTTTTAAATAAAGAAGAAATCAAAAAATTATATGGAATTGTGACCCAGAAAGGTAATATTTTAATACCTTTAAAAATTTATTTTAATGAACGAGGATATGCCAAGGTGACGATTGGTGTGTGCCGGCGTAAACGATTGTATGATAGAAAAGAAAAAATTTTACGAGAAGAGGCAAAAAAAGATTTAAAAAAGATTAAAAGTTTGAACCGATGACTTTTTTATTTATAGTATTATTTAACTTTGTTCAAAAATATGAAATTGTATACGAAAATCACTCTGCGGTTATTCAGAGTGAAATCTTTGAAGGGCAGGACTATCTGCCCTTGAAGCCGGTTGCTGAATTGTGTGAAATAAATTATGTCCTTGATAAGGTCCATCAACGATGCTTGATTTCAACTGAAGGACACAGAATTCAAATAATATCCGATGTTGCTGTTATAAAATATGATACTACATATTTCTGTATTCCCTTTTCCCCTCACTATTTCAATGAAGAGATGTATCTCCCGGCGCTTATGATAACAAATATCATCGGTTCAAAACTGGAGAAACTAATTTTTTTAAAAAAATTGGAAGAAATTCCACTAATTGATAAAATTGAATTAATCTCCCGGGGTGATTCTACAATTCTGAAATTTTCCTGGAAAATACCAGTGGAATTTGATGTCCAGTTTTCACCACAACAAGCAATTATAGAACTTGATGGGGAATATAAAGAAAAGGCAAAATTAAAACCAAAAGGGGCAATTAAATCTTTAAATCTGCAAGCCTATAGAACATATACGAGAATAGAATTGAGTTTAGTAGATATAAATGCCTGTTTGGAAAGGGAAGATGAAATTGTTTTTTATAAGAAGGTTGCAAAAAAGGTTGAATTGATTGTTCTTGATCCGGGACATGGGGGTATCGACCCTGGTGCTGTTGGGAAAAATGGTCTTTATGAAAAAGACGTAAATCTCGATATTTCAAAGATATTGAAAAACTTTATTGAAGATAGTTTAAAAATCAAAGTTCTGCTGACAAGGGATAGGGATCAATATTTATCTTTAAAAGCAAGGACGGGTTTTGCCAACAGAAATGCTGCCGATATCTTTATTAGCATCCATTGCAATGCGTCCCCAAAGAGCAGACAGGCACGTGGTTTTGAAACATACTTTCTCTCTGAGGCAAGGACTAATGAAGAACGCGCAGTGGCTGCAATGGAGAATGCTGCTTTGATGTTTGATGAAGAAGTGAAGACCTCCGGTGATATAAACTTCATTCTCTATGACCTTGCCCAGAGTCTCTTCCTTGAAGAATCAAATAATCTTGCTGAAGCAGTACAGACAAATGCAGAGAAACTACTCTCTATTCCTGCCCGGGGAGTGAATCAGGCAGGTTTTTATGTTTTAAGAGGCGCATTTATGCCGGCAATTTTGGTTGAATGTGCATTTATCTCTAATCCTGAAGAAGAAAAACTATTGAGGCAGAAGGAATTTAAACAAAAAATTGCCTATATAATATTTTGTGGATTAAAGGATTTTATCATAAAATATGAAAGGAGATTGAACCATTGAATAACTCTCCAATTGGTGTTTTTGATTCCGGGATAGGCGGACTCACTGTGGTAAAGGAAATCAGGAAGAAACTTCCTAAGGAAGATATAATTTATCTTGGTGATACCGCACGCCTTCCTTATGGAACGAAGTCATTTGATGCAATCATACAATTTTCCCGCGAAAATACAAAGTTTCTTATTGCCCGGGGTGTTAAATTTATAGTTATTGCCTGTTACTCTTCTACTTCTGTTGCCCTTGAGATACTCCAGAAAGAATTCAAAATCCCGATTATAGGTGTCATTAAACCCGGTGTAAAGAAGGCGATTGAATTGACAAAAAATAAAAAAATTGGAGTTATCGGAACAACATTGACTATCCAGAGCGGTTCTTATGAAAGGGCATTTCAGGAATTTTCAACTGATATTGAAGTTATTGGTAGACCATGCCCGTTATTCGTTCCACTCGTTGAAGAGGGATTTATAGACCATCCTGTTGCGGAAATGGTTGCCCGCGAATATCTTGAACCACTTAAAAAAGACCAAATTGATACACTATTACTCGGTTGTACACACTTTCCAATATTGATTAAGGTTATAAAAAAGGTTTTAGGGAATATAAATTATGTTGATGCATCACAGGAGTTAGGCAGGGAACTTGCATATGTACTTGCGGAAAAAGATCTATTAAATCCTTCGGGAGAAGGTAATATAACTGTATATTTGACTGATTTTTCAATGAACTTTAAAGAGATTGCAGAAAGATTTTTGGGTGAGCCGTTGAAAAATTATTTTCGTGCCGGGCTGAGTTCAACATAAAGGAGGCTTATGAGGATTGATGGTAGAAATAATGACCAATTGAGAAAAATAGAGATTCAACTTGATTATCTTGACTATCCCGCTGGTTCGTGCCTTTTCAAACTCGGTAAAACTGTAGTCTTGTGCGCAGTCACAATTGAAAACCGTCTTCCTCCTTTTCTTGTTGGAAAAGGACAGGGCTGGTTAACCGCCGAGTACTCGCTCCTTCCTGCATCAACAAAGGAAAGGACCCAGCGTGAAGCGAATACCGGCAAACTAACAGGTAGAACCCAGGAGATAAGAAGATTTATTGGCCGGGCATTGAGACCTATATTTGATCTTTCGGTGGTTGGCGAAAGGACTTTTATAATTGATTGTGATGTGCTTCAAGCTGATGGAGGTACAAGGACGGCCGCGGTGAATGGTGCATTTCTTGCATTATACAGCGCGGTAAAGAAACTCTGGGCGAATAAAGAATTTTCACAATTTCCCATTCTTGATTTTGTGGGTGCAATAAGTGCTGGTATCGTTCAGGGAGAAATCCTCCTTGACCTTTGTTATGAGGAAGATTCTAATGCTGAGGTTGATATGAATCTGGTGATGACAGGAAGGGAGAAGATAATTGAATTCGGCGCTACTGCAGAAAAGATTCCAATGACCAAACAAGAGCTCGATAGATTGCTGGATGTTGCGCAGAAAGGGATAAAACAGATTATTGAAATGGAAAAAAAGATTATTTCTGGTTGATTATGCCAACAATCCAGCAGGAGTTCAGACGCAAGGTATCAGAAAAACAATGGGGAACAAGGCTTGATCAGTATCTATATATCTCCGGGATAGGTCTATCAAGAAACCTCATACAAAAACTAATAAAGCAGAAAAAAGTTCTGGTAAATAATAAACCAGTAAAATGTTCTTATCGGGTAAAAGAAGGAGATGAGATTTATGCTGTTTTTGAATTACAAACATCGCCAGAAATTATGCCTGAAAATATCCCCCTTGATATTATATACGAAGATGCGGACATTATCGTCGTGAATAAACCAAAGGGTATAATCGTCCATCCCGCAAGAGGACATTTTGAACATACAATGGTAAATGCGTTATTACATCATTGTGGAAGTCTCCCCAGTCTGACTGATGAAGTGAGGCCCGGGGTTCTACATCGCCTTGATAAAGATACCACCGGACTTATCATCTTTGCCAAAACTGATGAGGCATTGAGCAATTTGGGAAAGGCAATTGCGCGCAGAGAGGTTCAAAAAAAATATGATGTCTTATGCTGGAATTTTCCGGGGATGAAAGAAGGAATTATTGAAGCACCCATCGGCAGGAGTTCTGTAATTAGAACAAAGATGACAGTAACACCATTATCAAGCAAGATGGCAACGACAAAATATCTTGTTTTAGAAAAATTTCCTATTGCCAGTTATCTCAAGGTGTGGCTTATCACAGGAAGAACTCATCAAATTCGTGTTCATTTGAATCATATCGGTTGTTCGGTGATCGGGGATAAAGATTATGGTGGCAGAAGTCCCAATGTCATAAAGAACTCTAAATATTTAACAATCTTTCAGGAAATATTAAAATTGATTGACCGGCAGGCACTACATGCATCGGAATTGGAATTTAGACATCCATGCACAAAACAACTGATGCATTTCTCTGCCCCATTGCCTGATGATATGAAAATTATATTAGAGTATTTAAGAAAAACCTTTCCCGAATAATCTTCATTCTATGTATTCAACCCCAT
Organism: Caldifarciminota bacterium; assembly: GCA_965649105.1. Lineage (GTDB taxonomy): Bacteria > Hydrothermota > Tepidihabitantia > SM23-42 > JAOAFX01 > JAOAFX01. The sequence goes on along the minus strand of CBFGJP010000016.1, from coordinate 6,656 downwards.
CCATATAAGGTCTTAAGACCTCAGGAATTCTTATCCTTCCAGGTTCGGTCTGATAATTTTCTACAATCCCAATAAAGGTTCTTGGTGTTGCAAGTCCTGAACCATTTATCGTATAAACATAATCCACGCCACCTGTGGATTTACGGTATCTTATCATTGCCCTTCTTGCCTGATACTGTTCATAACAGCTGACCGAGGAAACCTCAAGCCATTCACCCATACCCGGTGCATAGACCTCAATATCATAGGTTTTGGCAGAGGCAAAGGTCATATCACCGGTGCATAAAAGCAGAATCCGATAAGGTAAATTAAGGAGTTTTACCACCTCTTCAGCATCATTCAATAATTTTTCAAACTCTTCATATCCGGTTTCAGGTGTAGTATATTTCACAAGTTCCACTTTGTTGAACTGATGAACCCGAGTTATCCCACGAACCTCTTTTCCGTATGAACCGGCCTCACGCCGGAAACAGGGTGTATATGCAACATAACATATAGGAAGTTCTCTCTCTGGGATAATTTCTTCGCGATGCATATTGGTTAAGGGAACTTCAGCCGTCGGAATAAGATAAAACTCATCATCCCTGCATTTATACATTTCTGATTCTAATTTCGGTAATTGTCCGGTTCCATAAAAGCAATCAGGGTTATTAAGGATTGGAGGGAATATCTCTTTATATCCATGTTTTTTTGTATGTAAATCAAGAAAAAAATTTATCAATGCCCGTTCTAATCTTGCACCCATACCTTTATACAATATGAATCGTGAGCCTGCGAGTTTCGGCGCCCTCTTTAGGTCAAGAATATCAAGGGCCTCACATATCTCCCAATGGGGAAGGGGTTTGAATTTGTATTGCGGAATTTCTTTCAGCCCTCTAACGAACTTATTATCTACACCTGTTTTTCCCACAGGGACTGTGGGGTGAGGAATGTTCGGCAAGAGAACCATCAGTTCATTAAATTTTATCTCTATCTCTTTCAATTCTTGTTCCAGTCCCTTTATTTTTTCACCGATTACCCTTGCTTTCTCCATCAATTCCGAGGCATCTTTTTTTTCTCTTTTGAATTTTCCTACTTCTTCGGATAATCTATTTCTTTCTTTTCTTAAATTATCAATGTCGGTTATAATTGCCCTTCTTTTTTTATCGAAGTCAAGTAATTCATCAAGATTGAATTCCACACCGCGATTTTGTAGTGCCTGTCTGATTATATCTGGGTTTTCTCTCAATAACTTCAAATCCAACATAAAAAAGAGTATATTCCAAATTCTATAAAAGTCAACCTGTTTATTCTTAACCACAGTATTAAAATTCAATTCCCTCTTCGGGTTTTATAAGTATGACGAGGATATAAATTAAAGGGAAAAATAATTTAAGATATGGTATTGACATCTTATAAAATTTAGGTATGCTATTGTACAAAAAGATAAAGAATTTAATTAAAGCAAGGAGGTGCATTTAAAAAATAAGTAGGCAGAATATTAGGTATCTTATATAGCCAATGAGGAGGTTATGATGAAGAAATATTTACTTTTAATCCTGTCAATAGCAGGTCTGATCCTTGCCAGTCAGAGGGTTGTGGTATTTGAAGAGTTCACCAGGGTATCAGGCTGACCATATTGTCCTGGTGCAGCAAGAGGTCTTGCTGAGAATTATAACCGGTCTTATGATTCGGTAGTAGTTATTGCCTACCATGCAAGTAGCTATCCATTCTCCTGCCCCGATGGTGTAGCACGCTGGAGTTATTATGGGATTAGTGGAACACCAATCATTCAGGTTGATGGCAATAACCAGGTGGTTGGTGGTGTAAGTATGCCCGGCACAATGTACCCAATATATAGGAGATGGGTTAGCCAGAGACTCACAGTTTCAAGCCCATTAACGATTACAATGACCTGCACCTATGATACAGTTTCAAATAGTGGTACTGTTAGCGCATCAATTACAAATACATCAACAGGGACTGTATCTGGCACATTACAATTTGCTATAGTTGAAAATAATATCCCATATAACTGGTATGGACTGACCACGGTTGAACATGTATGCCGGGATATGTTGCCTGATGCCAATGGTGAAGCAGTTTCGATACCAGCAGGTGGGAATATTGTAAAGTCGAGGAATTTCACGCTTGATGCTACCTGGAATGAGCAGAATTGTAAGATTGTCGCCTTTGTTCAAGGTTCTACAAAGGAAATCTATCAGGCTGCAGAGATTGGTGTAACCGGTAGAGTAAATATGGATTATTATGGTCTCACCTTTAATGAGCTATCAGGAAACGGCAATCGTATAGCCCAACCCGGTGAAGCAATCAGGGCATATGTTATGGGCAAGAATAATGGCGATGGTGTTTATACTGGTGGGGCAAGTATCTCGGAAAATGACCCTTATATCACCATAACATCAGCAACTCCCCAAAGTGTATCAATTGGTTCAGGTGATCTTGATACAGTCCTTGTCTTCCATTTTGATATTAGTCCTTCCTGTCCTACGCCGAGAAATGTCCAGTTTAATTTGAATTTTGGCACACCCGGTGATACAAATACCATAAACTTTATTGTTACAAACCAGCCTGGATTTGTTGATAATATTGAATCCGGGCAGGGTGGGTGGACCCATTCTGGGGGTAATGATAACTGGCATATCACGACCCATAAGAGTAACTCTCCAACCCATTCCTGGTATTGTGGAGTAGAGAATACCTGGCAGTATACGAATTTAAATGACGCCTCACTCATCTCTCCTTATTTCGTTGTGACACCGGATAGCGCACTCCGTTTCTATCATCAATATGCTACAGAATTGAACTATGATTATTCATATTGTGAGATTGATAATAATTGTGGATGGTGGCAGATATTAGGGATTTACAATGGAACACAAAGTTCCTGGGCCCAGGTCTCTTATCCATTGAATGCCTACTCAGGTCAGACAGTCAGGTTGAGGTTCAGATTCGTTAGCGACCAGAGTGTTGTTGCTGAAGGTTGGTATATTGATGACGTGGCGGTGCCAGTGATCTTCGGAATTGAAGAAAATGGTTCTAAAGGATTATCTCAAGGATTTACAATCTCGCCAAATCCGTTTAAAGGAAAGGCTATAATTAAGTGGCAGACAGAAGGGATACCCGTGGTTATAAAGATATACGATGCAAGCGGAAGGTTGGTGAAAGACTTTTCATCAAATATTGGTGATGATAAGAGCGTTACCTGGATAGGTGATAATAATTCAAAGAAAAGATTACCTTCTGGTGTCTATTTTGTTGACTTCTCTACCGAAGAACAACATTTTGTGCAGAAGGTGATAATCCTTGAGTAATTTTGTTATTTTATAAAATAGGGCTGTCGAAGACAGCCCTATTTTATTTCCTGAATTAGCTAAGTAATTATTGACTTGGTCTATCATCTGGATATAATTTCCAAAAGGGGGTGATAGCGATGCCGAAAGGATTATTATCCTTCATCAAGTGTGCGGGTTGAGCGAGTAAGCTTTCTAAGGCGCAGTTGGCGAAAGC
>CBFGJP010000016.1:0-3046 GCA_965649105.1 Caldifarciminota bacterium | reverse complement strand
TTTCCAAAAGGGGGTGATAGCGATGCCGAAAGGATTATTATCCTTCATCAAGTGTGCGGGTTGAGCGAGTAAGCTTTCTAAGGCGCAGTTGGCGAAAGCACTTTCACATTTACCCACAATTGCAGATCCAAATCTGCTGGTAGGAATGAATACCGCAGACGATGCAGGAGTTTATAAAATAAGCGATAATTTTGCACTCGTTTATACAATTGATATTCTTGCCCCAGTGGTAGACGACCCCCATCTCTTCGGGATGATTGCAGCAACGAATTGTATATCAGATGTTTACGCAATGGGTGGTGAGCCAAAACTGGCACTCAATGTCGTTGGATTCCCGGGCAATGGCGATCCGGAGATACTCGGTGCAATCTTAAAGGGTGGTCAAGCAAAGGCACAGGAGGCCGGTGTGACTATCTGTGGTGGCCATACCTTTAATTCAGAAGGGATAATGTATGGACTTTCGGTCATCGGCTATATCAATCCCCGAAAGATCGTCACAAATGCAAATGCGCAACCAGGTGATGTAATCCTTCTCACCAAGCCAATCGGTGTAGGCACAATTATCCAGGCAACCCTTCTTGATAAAGCAACAGGATTAGATTTGAAAACTGTTTTTGAAGGGATGACAACGCTTAACAAAAATGCATCAAGGGTAATGCAGGAAATCGGGGTTGATGCAGCAACTGATATAACTGGTTATGGACTTGTTGGGCACTTGGTAGAAATGGCTGAAGCAAGTAATGTAGGCATCGAATTGTATGCATCAAAAATTCCCGTCTATCCCGGGGCTACAGAAATTTTAAAGAATGGTATTGTTGAACCCGGTATAACAATGAATATAAAATCTTTTGCAGATAAGGTTGAAAAAGGGAATATAAGCCCGGAAATGGGAGATCTAGTATTCGGTTCTGAGACCTCAGGTGGTCTGGCAATTGTTCTGGCCGAAAATAAAGTTAACTTATTTATTGAAAAATATCAGCGGTCGGTCAGAATTATCGGACGTATAACAAAAGAACATCCCGGTATATTGAGATTTATTTAATTTCATTTCAAAATAATTGACATTATCAAATTTTTTTATATACTTTAGGTATGGATAAAACATTATTAATTATAAAACCAGATGCAGTAAAAAGAAATTTGATCGGGAATATACTAAAACATATTATGGATGCTGGATTCAAGATTGTGGCAATGAAGATGGTATGGCTGACAAAAGAGCAGGGTGGCAGATTTTATGAAATACATAAAGGAAAAGATTTTTATAATTGGCTTGTGGACTTCATTTCATCCGGACCTGTTGTTGTCGCCTGTTTGAAATATCCTGATGCACCCCAAAAACTGCGTGAAGTTGTTGGTGCTACCGACCCGAAAAAAGCTGCGCCTGGAACAATCCGCAATCTTTATGGAACTTCGGTAGGTGAAAATGTAGTGCATGCATCGGCACCCGATGAGAATCCGCAGCGGGAGATAAACTTCTTTTTCAGTCAACAAGAGATTTTTGATTTTTAAAAAATCCAAAAACGCCCATTATTTTTTAATTGTCGCTTTAGTAATTATTTCCTGCCCGAGTCCGGGTACCAAGGAACACATTCTTGAGAGAATTCCAGAATTTGAATTATTGTGCGAAGCTGAGCGTTCAGCACAAAATCGTCCTTTATATGCCTTTGAAATTCTTAAAAAAGTAACGGATCCTTCTTACAAAGTTAATAAAGCAAAAATCCTTTTGAAAATTTACCTCGAGCAAAGAGAATATGATCGTGCTACTGCTTTAATAGACAGCCTGGAAAGTGAAATAAAATTTGAGAATGATTCTTTATTAAAAAAACTCTGTTTGCAGGTTTATTTAAATCAAAAAAATTGGGAGAAGGTCTTTAACCTTACTGATGACACAATATTAAAAGGAGTGGCATTATATAATCTTGAAAGATACCGTGAGGCAGTCGAATATCTATCTCAGCCTTCTGAATTAAATGAATTTAGACTTATTTATTTATCACGCTGTTATTATAAATTGAATGATTTTCAGAACTCCCTGAATATTGCTCTTAAAATTGATTCCGTAAGTCCTGTTTTATCTTCGGATTATCAAAATTTGCTTTTTGATCTTTTACTCAGTTCTGCAGATCTTTCTTTAATCAAAAAAGAGTTACTTAAAATAAAAGATTCGATGGCAAGAAAATTTCTGCTTCTTAAAATATATGAACGTGAAAAAAATAAAACTGCATTCAAAAGATTGGCATATGATTTAATCACCAATCATCCTTCATCTTTAGGTTCAAAGTATTGCATATCGGTCTTGAAACCTCAAAACAATACTGAATATAAATTATTTGGTAAAGTGGCTTTCATCCATAACGATTATGCCCTGGCAACAAAATTATTAACGAAAGCGGTAAAAGATAGTGATGTGAATTATTATCTCGGGAAAATTGCTTATGACCAGCAGCAATATAACGATGCATTAAAATATCTTCGCAAAAGCAATCGTGTTGAGGCATATTATTATCGGGCACTGATTTATGAAAATCGTCAGGACTACCACACGGCAATAGTAATTTATGATTCATTAATAAATCAATATAAAAATTCTAAATATGCAACAAGGGCATTGAAAAGGAAAGCATTTTTAATGGAAGATATTGGAGATACGCTTGGTGCCGTTGAAACATTTGTAAAAGTTAAAGAAAAGATAACGAATTTTCGCGCAGGATTTCAACTTTTTAGAATTGGCAAATTGGACAGGGCACTTGAGATATTTTCAACTTATAAGGAACCAGATTTTGTATACTGGCAGATTAAAATAAGAGAAAGATTGGGCGAATCTACGGATAGTTTGCAGAATTACCTATTACAGAATTTTCCTCTTTCTTATTACTCATTAATAAAAAATAAAAGTAGCATTCCCATTGATACGACATCTATTGAAAACTGGCTCAGACTACGTGGTGATACAACCACAACTTTTGACCAGAAAGATTCTTTACACATCAAAAAAGCACTCAGATATTTTTCAATCGGCGAAAAAAATTATGCCCGTGCGGAA
>CBFGJP010000015.1:0-43684 GCA_965649105.1 Caldifarciminota bacterium | reverse complement strand
TACATAAAGCCTGAACAGTTAAAGTAGCTATAAAAAAACAGAAGCCCCCTTGTCAAAGGGGGCTTTATAATTTTCCAATACTAGTCACCTTAAATATTCGCCCCTTGACAACTCGCTATTTTTACTTACTATTATATACTTTCACTTATGAATATTAACGAATATCTTGCAGACAAGAAAAGTCTTGTTGATGAAACTTTGAAGAGATATTTCAGTGAGGGGAACCCGTTTTTTGAAGTTATGTTTTATTCCCTTGACCGCGGTAAAAGAATAAGACCTATTCTTGCTATTGCCAGTTATGAGGCAAATGGGGGCAGGAACATTAATACAATAATGCCCATTGCCTGCGGGCTTGAATTAATCCATACCTATTCACTTATTCATGATGACCTCCCGGCGATGGATAACGATGATTATCGCCGCGGAAAAGAATCAGCGCACAAAAGATTTGGTGAAGCCCTCGCTGTCCTTTCAGGCGATGGGCTATTTGCCTATGCCTTTGAGTTATTTGCTGAATCCGAGGACCACTTGCCTCAAAGATTAAGAATAATAAAAGAAATAAGCATGGCGGTAGGACCCAAGGGTGTTGTATATGGGCAGGTGCTCGATATCCAGAACCATAGAGAAGCAAATCCAAAAATATTAAGGCAGATACATCTAAACAAGACTGCCAAATTTATTGCCCTATCAATAAAGGTGGGGGCAATAATGGCGCAGGCGCCAGAAGATAAAATAAAGTTGCTGGAAAAGGCGGGCTTATTTCTTGGCATATTGTTCCAGTATACGGATGACATACTTGATGTTACTGGCAAAAAAGAGAAATTGGGAAAAACACCCCAGAAAGATATCCTACAGGAAAAACTCACGGCACCAAGGGTTTATGGGCTTGATGGTGCACGATTTCGTGCCCAAAGATATGCGGTGCGTGCAAAAAATCTATTCGATCAACTGGGCGAGAATTTTGAAATATTCAGTGCCATTACTGATTTTGTTCTCAATCGTACATTCTAATATGGCGATTAAAACAATTAAGAACGAAAATTTGCAATTTTAATTTTCATAAAAACAAAAAATGGCATTACTTGAAAAGATAAACAAACCCGACGATTTAAAAAAATATTCAGTTGAGCAACTCCAGATACTGGCAAAGGAAATCAGAGAACAAATTTTAATAACTGTTTCTAACAATGGTGGACACTTGGCACCATCATTAGGGGTTGTAGAATTAACCCTTGCAATTTATCGGGTATTTGACGCCGAGAAAGACAAAATTATCTGGGATGTTGGGCATCAAACATACGCCCAGAAATTAATTACCGGGAGGAGAGAATTATTTCACACTTTAAGAACCTACAAAGGAATTAGTGGGTTTCCTAAAAGAGAAGAGTCAAAATATGACCACTTCAATACCGGCCATTCATCGACCTCATTATCTGCCGCCGCAGGCTTTGTAATTGCGCGTGATTTACAAGGTGAAAACTATCACATTATAAGCGTAATCGGTGACGGCTCGCTTGGTGCTGGTATGGCGTTTGAAGCATTAAATTATATTGGGCAATTAAAAAAAGATGTCATTGTAATTTTGAACGATAATGAACGGTCTATCGGAGAAAGCGTTGGCGCCCTTTCGCAATATCTCACAAAAATCATAACCACAAGGACATACAACCGTTTCCGTGATGATTTATGGGTATTTTTAGGTAAATTCCCACCGTATATCAGGGATCGGGCGAGAAATTTTGCCAAAAGAATACAGGAAGGCATGAAGGGTTTATACTCGCCTTCGGTAATATTTGAAGAACTCGGATTCAGATATATCGGACCATTAAATGGGCACAAACTGGACGAACTTATTGACACATTTTCAAGAATAAAAGATATGCACGGACCACGATTAATTCATGTCGTTACAAAAAAAGGAAAAGGTTATAAAATTGCCGAAGAATCACCCGAAAGATTCCATGGCATCGGACCATTTGATATCAATACTGGCGAAGAAAAGCAGAAATCCAATTCATACACCAAAGTCTTTGGCGACGCAATTGTAAAGTTAGCCGAAGAAAATACAAAAATAGTTGCCATAACTGCTGGAATGTGTTTGGGCACAGGATTGAAAAATTTTTCATTAAAATTCCCCCAACGTTTTTTTGATGTCGGCATTTGTGAACAGCATGGGGTTACAATGGCGGCGGCACTTGCGCTTGAAGGTTATATTCCAATCTGTGCCATATATTCAACTTTCCTCCAGCGTGCCTATGACCAGATAATCCACGATGTATGCCTGCAAAATGCGCCGGTGATATTTGCAGTTGATCGCGCCGGTCTGGTTGGAGAAGATGGGCCCACCCACCACGGACCTTTTGATTTATCTTACCTCAGTTGCATTCCCAATATAGTAATAAGTGCACCCAAAAATGGTACAGAACTAATTTCCCTTTTAAAGACCGGCATAGAATACCGTAAGGGACCATTTGTGCTCCGTTATCCGCGGGGCAATTGTGAACCACCAACAGATTTCAATGTTCCGCCCTTAAAGGTTGGCACCTGGGAAGTTCTCAATCAAGGCGAAGATATTGCCCTGATTGCGTGCGGCTCTATGGTGCTGGTATGCACTGAAGTTTTATCAGTGTTGCAAAGAAATAAAATTAATCCTTTTCTTATAAACGCCCGATTTATTAAACCTTTAGATTATGAACTACTCGAAAAAATTGGCAAGGGATTGAAAAAAATATTTATTGTTGAAGAAAATACTTTTATTGGCGGACTGGGTAGTATGATTGCAGTCTATCTATCAAATAAAGATTTTTCAGTAAAGGTTCATACACTATCGTTACCTGATAAATTCGTTCAACATGGTGCACGCAATATTCTACTCAGTATTGTGGGACTTGACATTAAATCGATTGCGGATAAAATTATTAAATCGTTATGACTTTATTCGTTCTTCTTTTTATAAGCCAATTTTCCCTGCCCTACGAAATCAAAACATTTGTTACCTCTGATTTGCAGTATATCATTTATGCAAGATTGTATCAGGGAGAATTAATCAGCATTGACAGTATTGTACCAATTTCCAATTATCTTTCCTATGGATTGAAAAAGAAGAATCAAAAATTGCTGCTTAAAGAACTACAGCGCGATTTAATCAAAAAAGGTGGTTATGCGAATAAGGGCTTATTTGGCACATTTGAAGTGCCTCTACCCAAGGGGGGATTCAGTGATTTTATGGGTGAGACTGGTAAACTCGATGTGGGCGGATATATAAAAATAACACTTGGCGGCACTGAAACATTTTATTCAAATCTGCCGACAAACCAGCAAAGAACCTCGCTACTACCCGAATTGAAGATGGAACAGGAAATGGCAGTAAGTCTGGATGGTGAGGTGGGCGACCGTATGAAGGTATTTATTGATCACAATTCAACAAGGGTTGATGAAAACGAAAACAAAATCCGTGTTACCTATAAAGGTAAAGAGGACGAAATACTCCAGGAACTTGAGGGTGGTGATACACAACTTTCTATCCCCGGAACGAGCTACACCGGTGATATTCCTTCCCATCAAGGGTTGTTTGGATTGAAATCAACGGCTAAGTTAGGACCGGTTGATATTGTTGCAATCGCCTCAAGGGAACAAACTCAGTTCAGTGAACAAGAAATAACCGGTGGTGCCGAAAGTACGCCGGATACGATCTGGGCAAAAGATTATCAAAAAAGACAATTTTTCTGGCTTGGCACTAATGATTCAATCATTGAGCTACGGGTTTATATTGATGACGGCAATCCAGCGAATAATAATAATGGAATTACACGGTACGCCTATGCCTATTTTGATTTAAATGATGATAATATTCCGGATGATACTACAGAAAAAGAAGAAGGATTTTTTACTTTAAAATATGAAGGACCTAACCATGATTATCAATTTTTTGGAAGAAAAGTTAATATCATCGAACTGAAAAATAGTCTTTACAACAATATTGAGGCACTTGGAGTTTACTATCGTAAAATCAATAGCCAGGGCCAAGAAGATACGGTCGGCTTTATTGGATCCGATACATTCAAACTGAAACTTATATGTCCCAGAACCTTCAGACCCACCTCGCTTACCTGGAAATATTATGAGTTAAAAAATTACTATCGTATCAGCAGTCCTGGTGGAATGGTTGATACAGTTAGAATCTATCATAATATCGCAAATGGAATTGATGAAGATATTTATCGAGGCAAAACTTTTCTGTCCATACTCGGATTGGATAAGGACAATAATAATGAAGTAGACCCATATGACGGGTATGGCGGATTTGATTTTAATCGTGGACTCCTCATTTTTCCGGACCCAACACCTTTTGTAAGTACTGACCTTCCTGAACCTGATTCCGAAGTATATACCAATCCTTATTATTCCATTGGCACAGGTAAATATTATATATATACAAAATCGGTTCAGGTTAAACGTATCTTCAGTATTCCGTTTAATACAAAACGAGTGCAGGTATATGTAAATGACGTTTTGATGGATTCAACCCAATATGTGGTCAATTATGATGAAGGCAAACTTGAATTTTTAAAACCCCTATCAGTGACAGATAGAATTCGCATCCAGGCTGAATACACTACATTATTTTCCGCCTCACAGAAGTCGCTTGTTGGGATAAGGGCAAATTCAAAAATTTTCGGAGAAGGTAATTTGGGTTCTTCATTCTTTTATCGAACCGAATCCTATCAAACGGCACCTTATGAACATATAAGGTTGAATGAAGAACCATATAACCGAATGGTCTGGGAGGCCGATTGCGCTATACCCGGCAAGATCCCATATTTAACCGAACTCATTGATAATCTACCCTTGATAGAGACCGAAGCCGAATCGAAATTTAACTTCAATTTTGAAGGTGCCTATTCCTTTTCAAATTTAAACTCACAAAATACAGTATATCTTGATGATTTTGAAGCTACGACGATCAACCATTCGGTAGTGTTAACAAAAAATTACTGGCATCTTTGTTCAAAGCCTATAACAAAGGACACGGGAAATTTTGCTACAAAAAGGATTATCTGGTATAATCCACCAAGTAAAAATGTTTTTAAAATGGAAGATATTTACAACAACCCAACCGACCCAAAGGCAATTGCCGAAGTCCTGCAGATTCAATTCACCCCGGACAATCCCCAATCCTTTGCCGGATTAACCCAATATATCACAAGCACAAATCTTGATGAATGTGAAAACATTGAATTGATTGTAAACGGCGTGGGTGGCAAAATTCACATTGACATTGCCGAAGAAATAAGCGAAGATCAAATGCGCCGGAATAAAAAAGGTGAACTTGTTGGCCTCAACACATTTGAAGATGAAGATAATGCCCCAAGGAATTTTTCCTGGGATGCAGTTAACGAAGACAGAGGGCTCGATAACATTTCGGGTGATGATAATCAAAATGTCAGTGGCGACGACGGGAATGACGATTACGCCGATGAAGATTATTCGGGTGGAATTAATGGTACCGAGGGCAATGGAATATGGGATACCGAAGATATAGATAGGAATGGTATATTTAATGTAAGTTCTAATATCTATCACAGTTTCTCGGTACATCTCGACTCTACGAGATTCCTTGTAGAAGGGGGTTTAAAGAACGGCTGGAAGATGTTTCGCATTCCCTTAAAAGATTCGCTGGCACGCGATACGGCGTTTGGCACAATAAACTGGCAAAACATAAAATTTGTTCGTATCTGGTTTGATAACTTTTCCAAATCTGAGATAATATATCTCCATAAATTGGGTTTAACTGGTAGCCGATGGAAGAATTATGGAATAACAACCAATGATACATTAAATCCAGTTGATACAACAGAAAAATTTGTTATCACCCCGGTAAACACCGAGACCCACACATATTACAAACCACCCTATCCACTTCCTGTCGATCCAATCACCGGAAAGAAAATAAACGAAGGGGGATTAGAATTCAATTTACTGAATATCAAAGAGAATCATACCTGCATCGCCTATCGTCGAGTAGAAACCCAGGAAGACTACCGTAGTTATGATACATTAGTATTCTATTTCCGTACCCTACACTCAAATCCGGAAATTGCCCTGCGTTTTGGTTCGGATTCTAATTATTATGAATATAAAACGAATTATGAAACCGGAATAATAGGTTATAACAACTGGCGAAAATACACCGTGGTGATGGCTAATTTTCCTGAGTTAAAGAAAAAGACTAACGGGGTTGGTAAACTTACCGAAGGTCATTATACTGTTTCGGGAAATCCTTCATTAGAAACAAACCGCTTCTTTGAAGTAAGAATCACAAATCAGTTTACAACTCCGCTCACCGATACAATGTGGTTCAACGACATTAAACTAACAGCTCCTAAATACGAAATCGGTAGAATCTTCAGGTCGAATGGTTCATTAAACATTGGCGACATTTCAAGTATAATATTTTCGTATTCTGAGTCAAACGGTAAATTCAAAAGATTATCTGAATCCAAAAATATTTCAACATCCGGTCCGGGCAGGAATTTTGGTGTAAATTCTACGATTTCCCTTGATAAAGTTTTACCAAAAACCTGGGGATTCAGCATTCCACTTGGATTGAGTTATAATAAAAATATTCAAGAACCACGATACTCATCAACGATTGCCTCCGATATTGAATTGGACGATTCAAGTCGGGCTCTGGAAAAAACAACAAGTATGGTAAAGGGTTATAATATAAGTTTCTCTAAGTCCGGTTCCAGAAACTGGCTGATAAAACAGACTCTGGATCATCTTAGATTATCCAATGACCGGACGATCAGTATCTCAAACGGTCCCAAAAATGCCGATACATCCGATCTAAGGAATTATCGTGGTGAATATAGTATTGGACCGAAGGCGTCGATTAAAATATTCAAACAACAAATATCATTGCTACCCCAGACAATTTCGTTTAATTCATTATGTACCGAAAATCTCATAAAATCATATCGCCGCGACAGTTTAAATCAACCATTTGAAAATAGCCCGGGTTATCCTCAATACCGTAAGACATTGATCCCGAGTTTCTCAACTAGTTATTCGCCCCATCAAATTCTATCAACATCTTACAATTTTACTCAGACAAGAGATTCGGTATCAGAGAAATGGCGGTTTGGCGAAGAGGTTAACCGTTCACAAATATTCAACAGTCGTATCTCAAAGGATTTAATAATTCTCAATCCATCTTTACAATTTACTTCAAGTTATAATGAAGACCATAGATTTGAATTGCGCGAGCCATACGATCGAAGGGGAATTAACAACAATGCAAATATAAACATCTCAACAATTGCTGATATCAAAAAGATCTTGAAATTCCTTACCCACCTGCGGGATGAATCAAAGGATAGTCTACAAATCCCTGGCTCTCCGCTATGGGTTTTAAAGCAAATTGAAACCTTCGTTGACCTTATTCAGAATCCCAACATAAGTTTCTCACATCAAAAGTCTTCCGGCTATTATAGCAAAGTGCGACCTGATTTAAAGTACCAATTTGGTCTTGTTGATACAATTCCCTCAGATCAAATTGATCCCAATAGTTATTCAAACCGTAGTATAGCTGATAACTTTAGTGCAAGTTCCGGAATAAATTATAAAATACTAAGTTTGAATGGTAGTTATTCAAAACAAATTAATAAAAGTTTTGGTTATAGCGGCGATGAAAATCGTAGTGTCAGTGAATCTTATCCGGGTGCCAGTTTAAGAATTTCAAGTGTTGAGAAAATACCTTTATTGAAGAAATATGCCCATACATCGTCAATAAATATAAGTCTGAACCAAAATTATCAAAAACTATATCGAGTTGCCTTAGATACTACACCTGAATTGACTTCGGACAGCAAAACTCTATCATTCAATCCCCTACTGGGATGGCAGATCAACTGGAAGCGAGGTATTACCACAAATACAAATGTCAATTACTCTGAAACGCAAAGCAATCAGTATTCAGATATGTTCATAAATCCATCTAAATCAGTCAACTGGGGTAGTTCTATTTCATTTGCTTATACATTCAGCGCACCAAAAGGTATATCCCTACCTTTGCTCCGGGGTATCCGATTTGCATCAAATCTTACAACCAACATAACTTACAGTTATAACCGCAACACGAGTTACGCAGCATCAGTAGAAAATCCAAACTCCCTTGATATGGATAATCCCGTGGTTGATAATGAAAATAGCAATCTCGATGTTTCCTTAAGTTATAATTTCTCAACAAGCATAACTGGCGGAGCAACGTTGAATTACTCCCGTAATCAGGATCGAGTTTTTAATAACAGTTACCGAAGGGTAGGTTTGAACATATGGGCAAATATCAATTTCTAAAAATTGTTTTAACATCTATTTTCTTTATCACTATCACAAATGCAAAAGAACCATACGATTATCTGGTAGAATTCTGTAAATTAGGCAACCGGACAATCGGAACTGTGGGACATAAAAATGCCTATAATTATATTATAAAAAATTTAAAAGAGCCCGAAATAGATTCCTTTTTTACTGACGGCGCATGGTTCTACAACATTTATCAGAAATTCCCCGGAAAAGGACCCTTAATTGGCATTGGCTCACATTGGGATTCCGATCGGAATTGCCCCGGCGCAAACGATGGAGGTTCAACTGTCGCATTACTCTTAAAATTGGCTGATACCCTATCAAAAAATCCCTCTGAATTAAATATTCATCTTCTCTTCTTTGATGGCGAAGATGTGGAAAAGGCTGAACTCTACGGCTCAAATTATTTTGCTACTAAATGCCTTGATCATTATTCTTTTATCCTAATTATTGACATGGTTGGTGATCGAAATCTACAGATTTATAAAGAAGGTAACTCCGCAAAATTCTTTCCAACACTCGTCGACTCAATCTGGCAGATTGGAATGACCGAAGCGCCAGGAGTTTTTATACCGACGATTAAATATTTTATCATTGATGACCATATGCCTTTAATAAAATATGGAATAAGGGCGATTGATATCATAGATTTTGATTATCCGTATTGGGATACACCTTTCGACACAATTGACAAATGTAGTAAGGAAAGTTTAGATAAAATGTATAAATTTTTATTAAGAATAGTTTATCCCGAATATTGATGAATCAAAAAGAAGTCATTACATTATCAATTTTGATTTTTATTTGGGGGTTAATCAATCTTTTAAATTATAACATATGGCAATCCAATAAAAAGAGTTATCGTTTGATAATAGAAGAAGAAATGAGACAAATTTCGCTTAATACTGCAAGCGAAGAACAGCTGGAAATGCTACCCGGAATCGGTCCAGCATTAGCCCGGAGAATAGTTGAATATCGCGAGCAAAACGGTGCTTTTAAAAAAACTGAAGATATAAAAAAGATAAAGGACATTGGAGAAAATTTATTTAAAAAAATAAAACCGTATATAAAACTTTAGATTAATATTTTTTTTAATAATTGACAAAAGATTTAATCGGATTATCATTATTTGTGAAAAAAGAATATGATAAAATAGCCTATCTATTTTTGCTTCCTGCACTACTAATCATTTTTATTTTCAGACTCTATCCAATAATACAGGCGATCGGAATGAGTTTTTATAACTGGTCCATTGCTGGACCGTTAAAATTCATCTGGTTTAAGAATTATTATAGACTTTTTATCGACGCCAAATTTTATCTATCACTGATAAATACATTCTGGTATGTCTTAGGCGTAGTCCCATTGACAATCATTATCTCAATAATCATTGCCTACCTTTTAAATCAAAAGATCAAGGGCCAAGGGATATATAGAACAATCTATTATCTACCTGTTGTTACATCAATTGTTGCAAGTAGTGTGGTCTGGCGTTGGATATTCAATCCTGACCGCGGTATATTAAACGCATTGTTTAATCTTTTTGGTATTGTGGGATTAAAATGGCTAAATGATTCAAGAGGAATCTTTGAGTTAATATTAAAAAAAGATCTTTCAGGGTTATTTGCAGGGCCCTCTGTCGCCCTCTGCTCGCTTATGCTCATGGCAATATGGCATAATCTTGGCTATTGTATCATTATCTGTCTCGCTGGATTACAGAATATCCCTGCCCAGTATTATGAGGCAGCCAAAATAGATGGCGCAAGAGGCTGGAGGTTATTCTGGAATATTACAATTCCGATACTTTCCCCAACCCTTTTTTATCTGCTAATAACCCAATCAATTATTGCCTTCAATACCTTTACCCCGGTTTATGTAATGACACAACCGCCTGGAGGTCCTTTGGGAACAACGAGTCTGGTGGTATATTATTTATACGAACAGTCCTTCAGATTGTGGAATCTTGGTTACGCGAACGCCATTGCCTTTGTTGTCTTTGTTATTATCTTCAGTCTAACAAAGATCCAGCAAAGGTTTTTAGAACAAAGGGTTTACTATGAATAAAAAGATTATCCATTTAATATTAATATTGGGTACAATATGGATGATTTTACCATTTTTCTGGATGGTCTCCACATCCTTAAAAACCCAGGATGAAGCCCTAAAATTTCCACCAACCATTATTCCCGAAAAAATTATTTTCAGTAATTATCTTGAAGCATTCAAACAGGTTAATTTTACAAGATATTTTATCAACACCATAATTATGACCACAGGTTCAGTCCTTCTTGTATATTTCACTACCGCTCTTTCCGCTTATGCCTTTGCGCGCTTAAAATTCTTTGGTAAAGAAATCTTATTCAGTTTATTCCTTGCAATGATGATGATTCCAATGCCGGTGTATCTTGCCCCTTCTTATGTAATACTCAGCAAATTTCGTTTTATTGATACATTCTGGGCATTAATAATCCCCTGGGGTGTCAATATATTCGCCATATTCCTTTTAAGACAGCATTTTAAATCGCTGCCCCAGGAACTTTTTGATGCGGCAAAAATTGACGGACTGAATCACTGGCAAATTATAAAATATATTGTCATACCTTTATCTAAACCTGTGCTTATAACCATCGGCATTTTTGAAATAATAACTAACTGGAATTCTTTTCTCTGGCCGCTCATTGTAACGCATTCAGATTCTATGCGTACAATTCAAACCGGCCTCTCATATTTTGCTCAAGCCGAATCAACAAACTATCCACTGCTCTGTGCTGCCTCCACATTCACCACCATTCCCTTGATAATTCTATATTTCTTCGTTCAACGCCAGATTATAGAGTCTTATGCAAGAAGTGGTTTAAAAGAATAGGGTATGGTTAATTAAAATGAAGATAATAGAAGCAAGCGATGTCGAGTGGTATTACGGAAGAAATGCCAGAACATGTCCGAAACGTGTAAAGGTAGATGGTGTCTGGCGGGAGGTATTTAGTTTTGAGAAGAAGGTTTTTGAAGAATTTGCATCCCGGAGTAGATATACAATATTTGTATGCCATATCGGCGACAATGAAATGGTTAAAGTAAAAGTCGGTTGTTGACTTTAATTAAAATTTAGATAAAATATAAAATATGCAAAGTAATGGGCGGTTAGCTCAGTCCTGGTTAGAGCGTCTGCTTGACATGCAGGAGGCCACCCGTTCAAGTCGGGTACCGCCCATATTTGTACCGGATTCCAAATTCCCAGTGCCGAATACGAAAATATTCTTCCCAATTTATAGCAGGCGGAATTTGGAGCAAAGGGATGTGAGGTAAATCAAATGGAGGAGGTCCTGGAAAGACTTATTAAGATAAAGGACCTTGATGAAGAAATAAAAAAGAATGAAATTTTTTTAAAAAACATCCCGGAAAGAATCACCGCACTCCAGAAAGAAATTGATAAGAAAAACAGTCAATTAAATCAAGCGAAAAATAGATTAATAGAAATAAAAAAAACTTACAAACTTAAAGAGGGTGATATTACTGAAAACGAAACAAAGGTTAATAAATTAAATCAGCAAATTCATACGGTAAAAACAAATGAAGAATACCGGGCGATCCTAAAAGAAATTGAGTATCTTAAAAATGCGCGTATGGCAATAGAAGAAGAAATGATAAATCTCCTTGAAGAAGAGGAAAAAATTAAAAGTACGATGGTAAATCTTGAAAAAGAGACAAAAGAATTTATCGAAAAAAAGAGCCGCGAAATTCAAGAATTAGAAACACAGAAGACCCGAATTATTGAGGACCAGGATACAAAAACATTTATGTTGCACGATGAAATAAAAAAACTTCCTGAAGATATTAGAAAAATTTACGAAAGGATTAAAAAAGCAAGGGAAAAGGCAATTTGTATTGTTACCGATGAAGGAATATGTACAGGGTGTTATACAAATATTACACCCCAGACCCTTAATGAATTGAAGAAAAAGGATAAGTTCGTTCTTTGCGATTCCTGTGGCAGAATACTTGTTTATGAACCCTGATGGTGTAGTCGTTTATATCGACGGCTCTTCGAGTGGAAATCCCGGACCTTCAGGTATTAGTTTTGTGATGTTTAATAAACATAACACGGAAAAACCCATTGCCCAAAGTTCTCGTTACATTGGTATTACCACTAATAATGTTGCAGAATACGAAGCCCTCATACATGCCCTGAAATGGTTATTGGAGAATCAATTTTTAAATGCTGAAATATATATGGATTCGGAACTTGTATATAGACAGCTCACGGGAAATTATCGGATAAAAACCCCGCATATAAAAAATCTTGCCGACCGTGTCCGGAAGTTGCTCAATAAGTTTGAAAAAGTTGATCTAAATCTAATCCCCCGAGAAAAAAATCGTTTAGCCAACCAACTTGCCCAGAAGATCGTTAAAGTCATAAAAAAGAAAAGAGCAGCAAATTCATAAAAATGAATCAAAAAAAAGAAATAAATCCCGCAAGGATATTGCTTTTTGGCTATGTAAGTATTATAATTATCAGCGCGATAATCCTTTCTTTACCTTTTGCAACCAATAACGGCATTTCTTTTATCGACGCGATATTTACATCAACTTCCGCTTTATGTGTCACCGGGTTAATAGTAAAAAATACTGCCACCGATTTTACGCTTTTTGGCAAATGTATAATACTTCTATTAATACAAATTGGCGGTTTAGGATATATGACATTATCAACATCATTTTTTTTCTTCCTGGGGAAAAAAATTTCACTGCGTGATCGAATGCTTTTCAAGGAATCAATTAATATCCTCAGTTATGATAATTTAATGCGTTTTGCCTGGAGAATCTTTAGAATCACATTGGTGGTGGAAATGATTGGTGCAATAATGTTTTACTTCAGTTTTGTACGAAAATTCAGTCCCCTGGTTGCTGCGGGACATGCCATTTTCCATTCAATATCAGCATTCTGTAATGCCGGATTTTCAACATTTTCTGGAAATCTATCACTTTTTAGCGATTCCTGGGATGTCCCTTTGACCGCCTCAATATTGGTCATTATCGGCGGCATTGGCTTTATCGTGATATCGGACATCTATTATTTTTTAGTAAAAAAAGACAGAAAGGAACTCTCCCTCCACACTAAGATCGTTTTGAAGACAACGCTTATATTATTGGTTGTTGGAACTCTCTTTATATTTTTTTATGAAGGACAAAAAAGTCTTATCCATTATTCCCTGCCAATGAAAATAATCCATTCTTTTTTCCAAGCCGTAACACCCAGGACCGCTGGTTTCAATACCATCGATATCTCTTCATTTTCAACAGTAACGCTGTTTCTATTAATTATATTTATGTTCATAGGTGCCTCGCCCGGTGGGACCGGTGGTGGAGTAAAAACTTCTACCTTCGCCCTTATGTTAATCTGGATCAAAGAACTTCTTCTTGGTCGATATAAGAATGATGTCACAACCATGAAAAAAAGAATTCCCCAGGAACAGGCAATGCGTTCGTTTTTGCTCATATCCCTTTCCACATTCCTTATTCTGATTGCATTCTTTTTAATTTTGTTGTTTGACCGTGTTCAACCATTTAAATTGTTGTTTGAAATCTTCTCTGCCTTTGGGACCGTGGGTCTATCCCTGGGTTCAAGTATGAATCCATATTGTAATTATGTCTGCGACTTCTCAGTTTTTGGCAAAATAATCATTATCTTTTTAATGTTAATCGGAAGGGTAGGAACTTTGACACTGGGCAGTGCACTGATAAGACCTTACAATTATGATTTCTCTTATCCTGAAGAATCAATCGTCGTAGGTTAGTTCTGAGTCTTCTCTACTTGTTCAAATTATTTTAATTTTTACATTTCCGATTGCTTATTATCGTTAGCATATCAATTGGAATTAAATATCATGGCTCAGTTTACCCGGCTTTTAGATAGCTAAAGACCGAAATCTGCCCATAAAATTTCTATAGGCTTGAACCCGATTAAAGTATTCTATAAAAAATGGAGAGGTTGGTAATGAGTTATATTGACATTTACGCTAAAATATATATAATATAATATGTTGAAAGTGATGAAAATTATCTCCGTAAAGCAGGCTTTCTTTTATATTAATAAAAAGCCTGCCCTTTTCTTTTTCAGGGTTTTTTAATTAAGGAAAATTATGAAACAATTTGTAGTTATAGGTCTTGGTAGATTTGGCTCGAGTATTGCTCGGGCGCTAGCTGATAAAAACTTTGAAGTCCTGGCAATGGACCGGAATGAAGAAAGAGTCAAAGAAATTGAAGGCACTGTTTCCCAGGCTGTGGTTGTTGACGCAACCGACGAGAAGGCATTAAAAGAATTAGGTATCAAAGAATTTGATACGGCAATTGTAAGTATCGGCGAAAATATCGAAGATAGCATTATGGTCACACTGTTATTAAAGGAATTCGGTGTGAAACAGGTTATTGTTAAGGCACATAACGAACTCCACGCCAAGATTCTGGAGAAAGTTGGTGCCGATCGGATAATCTTTCCGGAAAAGGAAATGGGTGAAAGACTGGCAGAAAGTCTTGCCAGCCCTAAAATATTCGACTATATAGAATTATCTAAGGAATACGGAATACTTGAAATTATTGCGCCCAAAAAATTTTGCGATAAAACCTTGAGTGTATTGAAACTGAGAGAGAAATTTGGCATTAGCGTTATGGCGATAAAAAGAAAGATGCCTTATACCAAGCCCGATGGTTCACCCGATTTTAAGGAAGAAATAATCATAGGACCCGGTGGTTCAGATGAAGTCCTGCAGGGTGACATACTTGTTTTATTAGGAAAATATAAGGATTTAAATCGCATTGAAAAATTATGAACAACGATTTTCAGGACCTTTTAGAACTCTCAGAATTTTACATATTGAGCCGGAAATATGATGAGGCTATAAAAGTTTTAAAAAAAGCACAAAAACTTAATAATCGCGAACCCAAACTATATTATAATCTCGGCATCGCCTACGAAGCGTTAAATGACCGCGATAAAGCAATAAATTCGTTTCGTCAGGCACTTTCTTTAGACCCAGCGTTTCAATCTGCACAAGAACACCTCAACAAACTGATCAAAGGATGAATGTCGTTTATTTTACTCAAAAACTGTAAATTAGTAAATTTAAATAAGAATTGCACCACAAAATGTGATATCTTGATCAGCAACGGGCACATTTCAAAAATATTTAATAGTCCATCAGACAACCAAAAATTATATAAAGTATTGCATCGTAATTTTCTAAACTTTAAAGTATTTGATATTAAAAATAATTATCTTATACCAGGCTTCACGGATTCACACACCCATCTTCTTGCCCACGGTATAGAATTTCAACGTGTGGATCTGAGTAAATGTTACTCTCTTGAAGAATGTCTTGAAAAATTGCGAGAAGAAAAAGATAGAGAAATTATTTTTGGTGTTAACTGGGATGAATCTCTCTGGAAGGCAGATAAAAATAATGCACTGAATCGAAAGACACTGGACAAAGTTTCAAAAAAGAAACCCGTGATTATGCGAAGGATTTGCGGACATTTTGCGGTTTGCAATACCAGGGCGCTTGATTTTATTCCAGAAAAATTAAAAATAGTTGACCGAAAGACCGGTTTGCTCTATGAAGACGCTGCGCTCTATCTCAACCGAATTTTCAAACCCACTTTTGCAATGTATAAAATGGGGCTTGAAATGGCGACAAAACAGGCCCTTTCATTAGGAATTACTTCCATCCATGAGATAACCGATATTGCTGGATTCAAAATCTACCAGTCGTTAAAAAAAGACCTTAAATTGCGGGTTGCATTATATCTTACATCTGATTTGTTATCGTTGATAAAAATGGGAATTCAATCGAACTTGGGCAATGAGTTTTTGAAATTTGCTGGGCTGAAAATATTTATGGATGGTTCAATCGGCGCGCGAACCGCCGCCATCAGGAAACCTTATAAGAATTCACGAAATCGTGGAAAAATCCTTATTTCTGAAAAAACACTATTGGCTCTTGTCCGCATAGCGGAGGAACATTCAATCCAATTGATGATACATTCAATAGGTGATCGTTCAACCGAGCACATTCTGCAAGTTTTCAGAAAAATAGGACTGCGCAACAACGAACTAAGACATCGGTTGGAACACCTTGAAATGCTTGACTCAGAACAGATTAAAGAAATTAGACGGCTAAATTTAATCGCCTCAATGCAACCCAATTTTTTGCGCTGGCAATTTCCCAATAATATGTATGAAAGAAATCTCGGATTGAGGTATAAAGATATGAATAGTTTTAAAAAGATAATAAGGGCGGGTGTAAAATTGATTTTCGGTTCCGATTGCATGCCCTTAGGACCGCTATACGGTATCAATCTTGCCGTTCATCATCCATTTAATGAATACCGGTTATCACCTGCTGAAGCGATAATTTCATATACTCAATCTCCCCCCTTTGCAACATTTGATGAAGATAAAAAAGGCACGCTTGAAGAAGGTAAATTAGCGGACCTTTTGGTGTTTGATAAAAACCCCTTAATCAAAGAAAATCTCCAACATATAAAAATATTAAAGGTTTTCGTTGGGGGAAATCTCGTTCATTGCAATAGTTAATAAAATTAACATTATATTTTAATTTTATGAAAAATTTTTTTTGGGTCATCAAAAAAGCATATAATAAATTCAATACTGACCGTTGCCCGTTGCTTGCTTCGGCGCTTGTAAATGCTGCAATATTTAGTTTTTTCCCGCTGATACTTGGAATATTATCTTTTTCATTCTTTATTCTCGGTTCATCCCAGAGAATTATTGAAAAAATTATTCCTATTTTAAAACAAATTATACCCATAGGTCTTGAAGAAATAATAAAAAACATCAAAGCCGTCAGGCATACATCAATAATTGTTGCCATCATTGGTATGCTCGGCTTTTTATGGGGCTCAGCGAGTATATTTGGAGCGATTGAGTCAAGTCTCAACCTTATCTGGAAGGCAAAGAAAGACCGACCGTTTTTCAGAAAAAGTTTGATCACCATGGCATGGGCATTTGTTATCTGGATATTATTAATTGCGACGGTTGGTATTACATTCTGGACAAGTGCAATTGGTTTAAAAGGTATTACCAGACTATTGCCAATTTTAAACATAATCATAAGCATCACGATCTTTGGACTTATATACTGGTTTTTCCCAAATCGTAAGGTCAAGTTCAAAGAAGCATACATTGGCGCAATATTTACCGGGGTGTCCTGGGAATTGGCTAAATTTCTATTTACTCTTTATGTCACAAGAATTGTGGATTATTCGAGAATATTTGGTTCACTTTCGGCGATAATCTTGTTACTACTTTGGTTATATTATTCTGCCTTTATATTCCTTTACGGAGCAGAGTTAAGTTATGTTTATGCCCGCAGAAGAGTTTTAAGAAAAACATCAAGTCATAATTATTGACATTGCAAATTAAATCTCTATAATTTATCTAAATGGAAAAAGATGTCTCAATAATCATTGTCAACTATAATGTCAGGTATTTTCTTGAACAGTGCCTTATGGCGATAGAAAAAGCACGGCATAATCTCAATATAGAAATCATTGTTGTAGATAATGCATCAGTTGATGGCAGCCAGACGATGATAAAGAAGAAATTTACCAATGTATTACTCATTGAGAACCAAAAGAACTTAGGATTCGCAAAGGCAAATAATCAGGCATTAAAGATTGCACAGGGTAAATATATACTTATACTAAATCCTGACACATTAATCCAGGAAGATACGTTATTAACCTTAAAAAATTTCCTCGATGAACATCCGGAAGTTGGCGCGGTAGGATGTAAGTTGATAAATCCCGACGGTTCCTTTCAGGCGGCAAGCAGAAGAAGTATTCCCACACCCTGGGTTGCATTTACCAAGATTGTTGGCTTGAGCAAAATTTTTCCTAAAAGTAAGATTTTCGGCAGGTATAATCTAACATACATCTCACCGGATATTGAATCAGAAGTAGATGTGCTTTCGGGCTCTTTATTGTTGGTTCGTAATGATATCCTGAAGAGAGTTGGATATTTTGACGAAGATTATTTCATGTATGGCGAAGACATTGACCTTTGCTACAAAATTAAAAAGGCAGGGAGCAAGATATACTACACGCCCAGGACAAAGGCAATTCATTATAAAGGTGAAAGCACAAAAAAAGGTGAATTTTCTTATATTACAAATTTCTATTCCGCAATGTTAATCTTTATCGATAAACACTTTAAAGACCACTATTCGCTTTTTGTTAAATTAATCTTAAAAACGGGCATCTACCTTCGAGCGTATATTGCATTTATTACTTCCTTCATCAGGAGCGTTGCTTCACCGTTGTTAGACTTTCTGTTTATTATATTAAGCATCTTTATTGCAATCAAGATATGGCTTCCACACTATGCACTTTTTAGATTTCGTATCATATATCCGGTCTATACATTTATCTGGTTCTTAAGCATTTATCTATCAGGGGCATATAATGTTAAGGGGCGATATCATATCAAACCGATTATAGGTGGTGCTCTCGTGGGACTTTTGTTGAATTCAACATTTACCTATTTCTTCAAGCAGTTTGCCTACTCAAGGGGTGTAATTCTCATTGCATTTATTCTTATCGCGCTCACTCTGGGCATCTGGAGATTGTTTTATCGCTGGCTTGGTCCCCATGCCATCAAACATCCATTATCAAAACTCAGAAGGACCATTATTGTTGGCGCTGGGAAAGAAGGACAGCGAATTCTCAAAAAATTGAGGGCAAGACCAGATATACCCTATGAAATTTGTGGATTTGTGGACTTTGATGAAAAGAATGTGGGCAGAGAGATTGATGGAGCTGAAGTTCTTTCAACAATTGAACATATTAAAGAAGTCATTAAAATTCAGAAAATTGATGATGTAATCTTCTCGAGTGACCGGTTGAGCAATAAACAAATCCTTGAAACAATTTTGTATGCAAGTGGTACAGGGGTAAATTTTCGTATTGTACCACATGAACTTGAATATATAATTGCCAAATCATCGGTTGATGAAATAGATTCAATACCTTTACTGGATTTTGTTAGTTCGTATGACCCGATAGATTTGATTTTCAAACGGGGATTTGATATAGTCATTTCTACCTTAGTCCTTATTTTATCTTCTCCGGTTTTTTTAATCAATCTACTTATGGGTGCACGCATTAAAAAACAAAAAATATATATTGAAGGAGGCGGAATTGGTGAAATTTATATATTTTACAAGGGTATGCCATTTTTGAAATATCTGCCAAGTTATTTTTCGATATTAAAAGGCACATTGAGCCTTGTTGGTGCCGAGATAATGGAAGTTGAAAAAACAAAAGAAAAACCCGTATACAAACCCGGGCTCACTGGCTTTGTTCAAATTAAGACACGGGAGAAAGCTAAAAAACTTAAACCACAGGAGCGGGACTATTACAATCTTTATTATCTAAAAAATCGTTCCCTCATCACTGATCTTCAGATTCTTATCAAATCAATTTTTTAATCTATTAATTTGCCATCATTTTTCCGGGGGTGGAGGTGGCTTTCGCCCCCTTATTTCTCTTATCAAATCCCTTATTTCTTTCTCAAATTCTTCCTGGAATATTATAAATTTTGCCTGCTGTTCAGGTGTCAAGATCTGCTTTATTTCTTCAAACTCTTTCAACTGCATTTCAAATCTTTTTTTCTGTAACTCCTGAAGGTGATTAATGGTTTTTACTATTTCCTGCTCACTTGCCTTTTCCGCTAACAGTTCTTTCAATTTCTTAACAATCTCCATTCTTTTTGTATGGAATTCTTGTTCACTTTTTCTCAATTCTTTCAATCTCGGAAAGAATTTTGTTATTTGTTCTTCAGAAAGGTCGAGATTCTCAGTTAATTTATATATCCTTACCTTCTCAATTATCTCCCTTGGATCTTTTTCTTGGGAGTTTCCCATGTTAAAAATTAACAACAATGGCAAAAAGGCAATGGTAAATTTCTTCATATTACCTCCTTGGGTAGTTCCAAATTAAAGATATAGTTCGCCATACTTATTAAACAAAATTTTAATAACTTCCTGTTTTTCATTTTGGTCCATTTCCATTAAAATCTGCGTGAATTCAAGTTCCAGATATTCTTCAATAATATTAAATTGATTTATTAACTCCTCATCAACTAATCTTTCCAGTAAAAGACTATTTAAATTCTCATCCTGAATCAGATTGTTAACATATATAGGTATTTCAATGGACTTTTCTTTATTAAAGTTAAACAGAATCAAAAAAACGATAAAGCCCAATACCGGTGCCAAAACACCCCAAAACTTCAGACGGGGCTTTTTTAAAGGAATTTCTTCTTTGCGGATATTATCCTTTATCTTTTCAAAAAATTCTTTTTCGGGCAAAACTATTGAATCTTTATCAATTAACTCATATAATTTTTTATACGCAAATAATTCTTCACGACATTCTGTGCATTCATTAAGATGTTTTTCAAACAAAACCTTTTGGTCCGATGAAATGACATTCTCTATGTAATCGAGTATCAATGTTTTATTCTTGCATTTTTTCATACCCAGTCCTTTAACAAAACCCTTAACCTTTTAATAGCCTGGAAATGATTTGCCTTTGCTGCCCCAGTCGATATCTCCATAATCTCGCCGATCTCTTCAAATGTATAGCCTTCAAAATGTCTAAGAATAAAAGCAGCTCTTTGCCTTTTGGGCAACTTTGCAAGGGCATCATCAATTGCTTTTTTCAACATTAGATTCCTTTCAATGGAATGGGATGTTGAATCATCGAATTCAATTGCTTGATGGAATTTTCGTTTGAACGAAATGCAGGTATTGACCGTAATGCGATAAATCCATGTAAAAAACTTACTCTTTCCATTGAATTTCTTAAGATTTCTATAAATCTTGATAAATACATCCTGGGTAAGTTCTCGAGCATCGTCTTCATTTCTAACAAAACGATAACAGATTGAATAAATCGGCTGTTGATATTTTTCAAATAGTAAGTCAAATGCATCCTCATCCCCATTTTTATATCTTTTGACAAGTGATATATCATCATTCATTTAATTATGACGCAGATTAATAGGTAAATGGTTTAATCAATAATTAGATTAAAGTCCGCAATGATAGAATTTTTTAGAATCTAATTATCGTGTTAAAAATTAATATTCCTCCTCGGTATAAGGTTCAAATTGCTCTTTCTCTGCACCGCATTCCGGACAGACCCAATCATCGGGTAATTGTTCAAAGAGCGTTCCGGGTTCAATCCCGTTGTCGGGATCCCCGTATTCCGGATCATAAATATAACCGCAGATAGTGCATTGCCATTTGCCCATTATACCTCCTTTAAAGCATTTTTATTATATTTAAGAATTCAATCCTGTCAATAAAAATAATATGGCTAATTTTACCTGTACTGTGGACATATTACAGTTCCATTTTCCTCATTATAAACATAAGCCTGCCCGGTTAACGGGCAATACGTTTCCTGTAAAGAAATATCTTCCAACTCATCAAGATTTTTTGGATATCTTCCATGCTCGGAGTAAAATAGTTGGATTGCATTCGCAATTTTTTTTATCTGTGCCTGACATTGTAAGATCTCTGCAGATTTCGGGGATGATACAGCATGCATACTCTCACCAGTTCCCCGGGTATAAACCGTGCCTGCCTTATAAACCAATATTCCGACAATAACGAGGGCAATAACAAGTCCAATGAGCGGATATAATTTCATACGCTATTATAAATATACTGAATAAAAAGTCAACAAATAAAAAGAATCAATTAGCAACTAAATCGTTCATACCTGAATAACCAAACTTTGTGCGTGATGCACAATTTTTGTTCATTATTTTGTAAAATCCCTTCATATTTAAGCAGTTTTTGCTGGCACAGAATTTGCATATTATAAGGTCAGAGGTGCAAAATGAAAAGAATAAAAAATCTCTTTCAATTAGCCCTGATTTCAAGTGGATTATTCTTATCACCCTGTTGTTATGAAGAAGCCGACTATGAAGCACCGGCAGTTCCCCGAGGATTAACCTCGATAACCGGTGATGAAGAAGTTATGCTTACTTGGCATCACAATACCGAACCCGACCTGGCCGGATATAGAATATATCGCGGTCCAGCCCCTAAAGGACCCTATTATCTTATCGGCGAAACGAATCTTGATTATTTCCTCGATTGTGGGCTAATAAATGGCCAGACTTATTTCTATGCGATATCTGCCTTTGATATCCACAATAATGAAAGTGAATTATCTTATGAACTTGTATATGACACGCCCAGGCCCGAAGGGTTCAATCAGAAATTGTTTGATTTTACTGTCTATCCTGAATATGCGGGCTGGGATTTCAGTAATTATATGGTTATACCTTATAACCATTCATATTGCGATTTTTATTTCGGCTATGATGATTATCTCAAGTCATATTATTTTTACATTCAAAGACCGGGCGGTCTAATCCAGGATATGGGTTATACCTCTACATTTGATGAAATTGGGTATGCACCGGATGATGGATGGTCTGAAACCGGAATTGTGGAAGCGATTGTTGGGCATACTTATATTATCTGGACATGGGATAATCATTTTGCGAAAATAAGGGTTGCATCAATAAAACCTGATTATGTAATCTTTGATTGGGCATATCAGGTTGCTCCTGGAAACCCAGAATTAGTGAGGAAAAAATGAAAAATAACCAGTGTGAATTAAACCTGCAATCCGCGTTTATCCGCGGTTGCATAGCAATAAAAAAACAAAGGAGGTTAAAATGAAACGCATGATTTTACTAACCCTCGCCACCCTGCCACTCTTTGCCACCATTGTGAACTTCGTCTATTGCAACTATGAAGATGACGATGGTTACTGGTGTGATGAATACTGGGGTCCAGACCCAGAATGGTATGACGACTACTGGGTATGCCATCCACACGGATATTACTGCGTTTATTATGTCTGGTACCATCCCTGGTGGTGGGATTGGTATTGGTGGCATTGTCACTGGTGTCATCACTTTGACTGGCATTTCTTTTGTGCTGGATTCTATGTAGTATGGTACGAGGACGGTTGCTGGTGGTGGCGCCCACGATATGGAAGATGGGTAAGATATAAACTTCCTTATGATTATGCTGAATTCCGATACAAGGCACGTTCATATGGAGTGAATCTTCCGGATAAACCACCGAGAGAGATAAACCTTCCTTATAATGATAAAGAAGTCCTGAGATTGACAAAAGAGAAAGATCCACAACTATTTGCGCGGATAGAAAAAGAACACAGAACCGGTAATCTCGAGAGAATGAGAAAAGATTACGAGAATAAGGTTAAAAGAGAACTTGCTGTCAAGAATGAAGAATATAAAAAGAGCAGATCCCAAAATCCACCCACTCACCATGAAGGATATAATAAGGATGAAACTGATAGAATAATAAAAAAAGGAAACGATGAACAATACAACCCGCAAAAATCTGAAGAACTTCCAACAAGAATCATAAAGAAGGCCAGGGGTTTCACCGATGAATCAAATAACCCACTCACCGAACGACCTCAGAACAGAAATTTAGTAAAACCGCCCAAATCAAACGACAACGATGAAGGGGAGGAATATAATAACACTCATAATCCCAAAACACCAATAAGGAATCTGCCACCGACAAATCCGGACAGTGAGAAAAGGAATATAAGAAAAAATGGAAAAGAAAAAATCAGGAGATAAAAATGCTGAGCACAATCTTATTATTGTTCATTGCGTTAAATACGCAATTTGATACCACAGCTCAAGTTAATATCAGTATCTGGCTGGACAGAGATGACTACACATTTTATCCTGGCGATCGGCTGAAAATCTTCTTCAAAACAGATACGGACTGTTATGTGGCAGTCTATGATATTGATGTCGGGGGAAGAGAAAATCTTCTCTTCCCCCTGTCTGGGGAATCTAGCTATATCAAGCGCGAAAGTGTATATGAATTACCGCCACCGGATGCTGACTTTGATTATGAAATAACCGGGTCCGAAGGGGTTGAGCGAATCATTATCCTTGCCTCAACAAAAAAATTACCCACTTTGAACGATACTGATATCGTAGCTAAAAAAGAAATAACATTATCAATTGAAGAACCCGAACCAGCAAAACTGCGAATCATATCAACTCCATCAAAAAGTAAGATATATATAAAAGAAATAATTTCCGGTAAAAGAGTCTATGTAGGTAAAACCCCGCGCACAATAGTCTTGAAACCCGGCGAATATGTTGTAGAGATCAAAAAATTTGGTTATCAGACTATAAAAAGACGAATCTTGCTTGAACCTGACGAGAGGAGAAGGGTCTATGTCCATCTCTTACCATGGTAAACTTGACAAACCAATTTTTATATATATAATGTGAGGAGTTGAAATGAACAAATTAATTATATTAATCTTCTCCTTGTGTACAATCATATGGGCGGTGCAACCTGTAGCTAAAACA
The DNA here is from genome assembly GCA_965649105.1 of Caldifarciminota bacterium. Lineage (GTDB taxonomy): Bacteria > Hydrothermota > Tepidihabitantia > SM23-42 > JAOAFX01 > JAOAFX01. The sequence goes on along the minus strand of CBFGJP010000015.1, from coordinate 18,843 downwards.
AATCGAACTGACGAGGAACCCGTGATTAAAATTCATACCAATAAAAACTCCGAACACGAGGAAAATACAAAGTCAATAAAAATCCGAAACAAAGAACCTGAGGATTCACATAACGACCATTTTATTGATACCGATTCAAATAATATCAATGACCAGCGCGAAGACGACCTGCTGAAGATTAAACAGTTGAAGATAAAGTTAAAAGATCTATTCAAAAAAGATACGGAAACCCAGCCGTCCAAAGTGCCCAGTAAGCGAAAATAGTGAATATTTAGTTTAAATTAGAGCCTTATCTATATTCTTTTAAGATAATGCTATTTTTACCGGATGAATCATTATATTTTACAAAACGATGGGGATATGATTTTTCAATATAAAAATAGAATTTCATATTTGTAAATACCACCCTTGGCACCATCATAATTCGCCAGCAATCAAATGAGCCAACTGGAACAATAATGTTATCATCACCAACAACTTCTAAATCGGCATTTATTATCATAAATTCCGGGACATTTAATCTGATTCTCTTCCGGAAATCCCTGTGATACGGAAAAATTCTCAATACAAAATCAAGGGTATGCCGATCATAAACCGGCTCTTTTTCTTCGTAGTAATTCTTCCGCCCCCGATAATTCACCTCAAAAAGATGATTTTTTTTAACACTCAATTCCCATCTTCCTTTTATAATTTTATTTAAAAAAAGCGTCTGAAGATCGAGCGTGTCAAGGATTGCCTCAACTATGCGGTCCGATGTGTAAATTATATGATAACCAAGTGTATCCTTTTTCAGTGTGACTTGGATTGTGCCTATTTTTCCTTTATCATTGGTTTCGTAAACAAGATATTCACTATCAGGTAATATGGATTGGTTATATAGTGAATCACAAAATAATAAAAAAATAAATATAATAATAGAAATCATTGTAAAATATATTCAGCAAGCAAAATCCCGTTTATCTTTTTATTATATTATCCACAATGTCAAGCAATTGTATTATATCATCAATTTCGTAATCCGCTCCCGAGTTCTTTGTGCCAAATGTATCACCATACCTGGCAAAGACCGTCTTCATTCCAAGAACCTTAGCCCCAACAATATCCCTATCTGCCCAATCACCCACCATTATTGCCTCTTCAGGTTTTATATTTAATCTTTCCAGGGTTATCTTAAATGGCGCGGGGTCTGGTTTTCTTTTATAAGTATCTTCGAAGGTCACAACCAAGTCAAAGAGCTGATGTAGATTTAACTGGCACAATCTAAGCCAGGCCTGTAATTTGGGGGCATCAGTAACGACCGCCAGTTTCAAGCCTCTTTTTATCAACTCAATAAGCGTGATATAAACATGAGGATAAAGAACGAGGGTCGCTTCTCTCGCCCGACGATAACCTACAATTCCAGCAGCATGTATCCTTGGCTCAATATAACCAAACTCCCGAGTCAGGAATTTATCAAATACCGTCTGGTCTTCAATACCGACCTCTTTGTATATTTCAAATATTTTTTGCTTGGCAACATTCTTATCCATTTTCAAACCGGCATCAATCATTGAGCTCACCGCAGAATCAACCGCAGCCTCTTTCATTGCCATAAAATCAACAAGGGTATTATCAAGGTCAAATATGATTCCCTTAATCATAGACTCGCCCTTATAATCCGTGCCGACTTCTCAGGGCTATACCGATTGATATAAAAACCCGTCCCCAGTTCAAAACCGGTGGTTCTAAATATCCGGGGAATTATTTCTATATGCCAGTGATAATCTTGCTCAATCGTCTTCCAATAATCTGGTCTGGGCAGTAGATTAGGACTATCCATAAGAACAAGATTATACGGTGGGTCATTAAAACCACTACGGATTGCGGTAAAAGTCTTTTTCAAAACATAGGCAAGGTCATTTAATTCTATTTTATCGATAAGTTTATATGAAAATTTATGATTTTTTGGAATAACCATAACTTCACCAGGGAATCTTGAGGCATAAGGTGCAAAGGCAACAAACTTATCGGTCTGGAGGATAAGCCTCTCGCCCATCTCTATCTCCTGCTGGATAATATCACAGAATAAACATCTTTCTTTATAACGATAGTATTCGTATGCGCCGTTTAGTTTCTGTTTTACACGATTTGGTGTTGCTGGCAAGGCAATCAAGTCTGAATGGATATGGCTGATAGTGGTCGAACCTGCGAGTCTACCGTAATTTTTAAAAATCAGGACATATCTTATTCTTTTATCTTTATGGAGGTCCTCAATACGAAAACGATAGGTATCGAGAATGAGTGTAATTTGTTCCGGTCCAAGATCGGCAATATTTAAAATGTGTTTTGGCGATTCAATAATCACTTCATTTGCGCCGGTTCCGGTCACCATATCATAGACACCAATACCAAATTTTTCCAATTCCCCTTCAACCCTTAAAATTGGATTGATATTGGGAACCACCCTGACCTTCCATCCCGGTGAATTGGGCTGTGAGCCATCTCTTATTGCATAAATTTCCTTGGGTGTATTAAACTCATAACCTTCGCAAAATGGACATGGACCATCGGGGTATGGGACATCCGCTGAAACCGCCGGAATTTCATTGTTTTCGGTATCAATGATCACCCATGTATCAGTCACGATATCCCTTCTTACCTCAGACATCAAACCTCCTTTGGTTGCAAAAATCCATATCTTTACTCAATAATTTTATCAACATTTTTAACCTCATTTGCAAATATATGTGCATATCTTATTGGTTCAGGGATACGGAATCGTGCAGTACTAATGACATACTTAATACAATCTGCAAAAATTACCTTGTTACCAGGCGACACGAAGATTGGTTTCACATTATCACGGGTTCTCAGCACAACGCCAATCTTTTTGCCGGCAAATTTGATCGGTTTCCATTCACCTCTTTTCTTTTCCGGCATTTCAAACTCACCCCATAAATATGACTTTGCACAACCAATAGTTGGTTTATCTAAAATAACACCCAGGTGTGTTGCAATTCCACATTTTCGAGGATGGGCAATTCCTTGGCCATCTACAAATATTAAATCAGGTTCTTTATTCAATTTCCGGTAGGCTTTTAAAATTACCGGCAATTCCCTGAATGCAAGAAAAGTAGAAATATAAGGGAATGTTTCTTTCTTTGTCGCCCATGCCACATTAATAAGATCAAGTGCGGGATAAGAAAACAGTGTTACTGCCGCAATCAATATCTTGCCATCCATACCAACATCAATGCCGGCGATCGTCTTGGGGTTTTTACATTTAAGCAATTTTACTTTTTTGCTGATTGCATTCTGGATATCTATCAGCCTATCCAGTCTGAATCGATTACTCAACGGTAACACTCTTGGCAAGATTTCTCGGTCGGTCAACATCAAGACCTTTAAATGTGGCAATAAAATATGCAAGGAGTTGTAGGGGTATTACAGACAAAATTGGTGAGATAAACTCAATACATTCAGGTATTTCAACAACATATTTGCTTATTGAACTCGTGGCCGGGTCTCCTTTCGTTACGATACTGATAACCTGACCTTTCCGGGCAACCACTTCCTGGATATTGTTCAACATCTTTTCATAAACACTCGACTTAGGATTGATACAGACAACGGGCATATTTTCATCAATCAGGGCAATCGGTCCATGTTTCATCTCACCCGCTGCATAGCCGGTTGCATGAATATAGGAAATTTCTTTTAATTTAAGTGCCCCTTCCAGTGCGGTTGGATAATTAATCCCTCTACCTAAAAATAGAAAATCACGTGCGTTATAATAATTCAAAGCGATTTTTCTTATCTCTTCCTGTTTTGATAGTATATCTTCAATCTGCTGAGGTATTTTTTTTATCTCCTGGATGTGATAATTAACATCATCATCGTTCAAAAACCCCTTAAGCCTTCCCAGATAAAGACTAAACAAATACAAATTTAGCAATTCAGCAGTATATGCCTTTGTTGAAGCAACGCCAATTTCTGGTCCAGCCATAATTGCTATATTCCCATCTGATTCCTTATAAATACTTGAATGAGGCACATTTACAAGTGAGAGAACTTTTAAAAATCTTGCCTTTGCCTCTCTTAAACCGGCGATAGTATCGGCAGTCTCGCCGGACTGGCTTATTGCCATTACCATTGTATTACTATCAATTACCATATCACGATAACGAAATTCACTTGATATATCAACTTCAGTGCTGATGCGGGCAAACCTTTCAATAAGATATTTTCCTACAACACCGGCATGCCAGGATGTCCCGCACGCTTGAATATAAATGCGCGAGATATTTAAAAAATCCCTATCAGCCAAATTGATTTCGTCACCCAGAATGATCTGATTTTCTAAAATACGTTTCTGAATAATCCTGGAAATAACTTTAGGCTGTTCAAATATCTCTTTAAGCATGAAATGCGGATAATTATCTTTTTCAATATCTTTGACCTTGATGGTAACCCTTCTTGGCTGGACTGCGATCTCTTCACCTCCGAAAGTTTTTATCTTATAATTCTTTGGCGATACCATTGCTATTGTACTATTAGGGAGGTCAATTATCTTATCGAATATCGCTATGACGCCAGAAACATCACTTGCCAGCGCCGCCTCATTCTCATTGATACTCAACACCAGTGGCGCATCATGCCTTGCGCAAACGATATTGTCGGGTTCTTTTGTATAAATTACTGCAAAGGCAAAATTGCCCTTTAACTTTGGAACCGTGTGCAGAACTGCATCAAATAAATTGGTTTTTAAATTTTCTTCAATGATATGGACGATGACTTCAGAATCGGTGTAGGAACGGAATAAATGACCCTTTTTTTCAAGTTCGTCTTTCAATAAATGATAATTTTCTATTATTCCATTGACGACAAGAGCAAGTTCTTCATTGCAATCGACCAGCGGGTGGGTATTCTCCTCAAGCGGACTTCCATGAGTTGCCCAGCGGGTGTGTCCAATTCCCACTCCCCCACTGACGGGTGCCCTTTTTAATAATTCCTGCAATTCACTTAACTTTCCCGGAATCTTACGAATGAGCAATTCTTCGTTGTTTATAACGGCGATCCCGCTTGAATCATAACCACGATATTCAAGGCGCCAGAGGCCATTCAAGAGCACACTCGCTATATCCCGGGGACCGATATATCCTACAATACCACACATTATAATTAATTATATAAAAATTTTTGCAGATGTCAAGAAATCAATTTTTTAATTTTTATCTTTTAAACAGATTAGCTTTAAAATACCGGTGAAATCTTTGGCATCAATCCCTTTCAGTCTTAGATATTTTAAAAAATCAATAAATCCCGGAATATCAAGATTAAGTATATGGTCTTCAATTTGCAATTCAGTGGGTAGATCATAAAAGAATGCCCCACTGCCCAGGGCATCCTCGAGTCTTGCAAGATTATTGGCAATCACCTTTTTTATAGAAGTCAGTTTAGGAATTGGAAATCTATCATCAGGTATTTGAAAATTCTGTAATGTGAGTATCTTTCCATCGATATCAACCGCATCGATACCTTCCTCAAATAAAGATTCAGCGATGATAAACCCATAGAGTGAACCGAAAAGATGTAAAATATGCGTATTTTTGCCATCGTAAAAAAAGGGAATCTCTTTTGGCATCAAGGCAGGAAAAAATTTATTCTTTATTATTGTCGACAAAAGATAGTTATAATTCCCTGCGCCTTTGCCTTCAAAGATTTTTGAAAAATCAGGCCCTTCACCAATAAAACGCGCATAAACTTTCTTTTCCTTCTCCATAACCTGCACCTTCTCCCAGCATTTCCCCCCGAGGATAAACTTTTCGAGAGGATAAAAAATCCTTCCGATTAATACGCCAGAACTAATTTCATAAACATCGTATTCCCCGAAGGATTTTTCCGCAATATTCGAATGTATTTTACCGTAGAGAATTTTATTTTCGATCTTATCTGTTAGATAATATATGCCCCGCCTCATTTCTTTTACCACACCTTCATTTAATAATTTTTTGAATACAACCTTTATTATTTCTTCTGAATATATTGGATGCAAAATCTGATATATATTATTCAGGGTGGTTCCTATCCTTCGCCGCTGATAGAGATATGAATAAATTTGCTGGGGAATCACTGCCAGTGATGGCTGATATCTCTTTTCATACAATTCACCTTTCCGGGCACAATCAAAAAATGTTTCAAACAAAATCTTCTCCCAGTTATTTGCATATACGCCAATGGCAAAAAGTTTATCGGTCCGCCGATTACCTCTGCCGATTCTCTGTAATAACGAAGATATATTATAAGGTGGACGATAAAGCATTATTGCATCAACATCTCCAATATCGATACCCAGTTCAAGTGTGGGGGTAGCAAAAAGTATTGCCCGGTCTGATTGATTCATAAATCTTTCCACCTCTTCCCTTTTAGAACGGGGTAGACTTGCATGGTGAACAAATACCCGGTCTTCAAATGGGGGGATTTTAAATTTTTGAGAAAAACTTTCGGCAAAACTACGGGCATTGAAAAATGCAAGAATTTTCTTTATCTGTCTCACCTGGGCAATTTTAAAAACTTCCTTTATAAAATATTTTGTCGGAATCAAAATAAATTCAATCTCCCGCATTGCTTTTAAAAAACACACCTTTGAATTGTCAAAATATCTATTGCCAATCTTTAAATCATCGATTGTTGCTGAAAGTGCACAATATTGAAGGTCACTGTCGGTCCTCTGCAAGATTTTCCGTAATCGGTTCAAAAGAATTCTCAACTGGTCACCGCGCGGGGTATTATCAAGCAAATGAATCTCATCAATGACAATTGCCGATAGATTCATAAATATCATTGGTTCCCGTGATAAAAGAGAATCAAAGGATTCAGGAGTTGACACAAGAACATTGGGTAAAGCCTTTTTTTCAATTAATGGATGGTCCCCGGTCTTCCTACCGATTGTAAGGTTCAAGGCAGTAATGGGTTCTTCAAGGCGACGAAACAAATCATTCACAAGTGCCCTTGTTGGGGTAATATATAAAACTTTGAGCCCCATTACTTCTCTGTTGAGTAAATTTTCAATAATCGGGGCAATAACAGCTTCGGTCTTACCCGTAGCCGCCGGTGAAATTACAACGACATTTTCTTTATTTAATATGTGGGGAATTGTAATCTCCTGAATCGCAGTAAAAGAACCAAATCTGCTAAAAAAAGGACCCCAGGTGTGTTTCAGTTTCTGCTTAATATCTTTGGGTTCCATTAATCTTTAAAATTTCAATTTATGAGAATAAATTTTATCGGTCTCTTCTCATCGGGTAATTTCAAAAAATAAACCCCGTTCTTTAAATCCATCACATCAATTGAATTTTCTACATTTCTTATAATCTTCATCAATCTACCCATTGCATTGTAAATTAATAACTCATTGGATTTCTCTTTTAAAAATAGCATTAATCTGCCATTGGTAATCACGGCTTTGACTTTTGTTGCTAATCCATTGTCTTCAATTTTTTCCTCAACAACGACGAGTGGACCAAAATATACTGTCCCGGAAGAACCGCTTTCACCATTACCATAGGCACCATAACCACCGGCACCTGCTCCTACTGAAAAACTAAAATGATTTGTATCAAGAACTGCATGAAAAATCTTGATTCTTCCACCGCCACCGCCACCACCACCGCCACCGGCAGCATCACCACCAGCTCCTCCAGGGGCAAGTATTGATGAGTATCTAACATTTAATGTATCGCCCTGTATTTTAATACCCCCACCAGCACCACCACCGCCTGCTTCATACGATCCATCATTGCCACGCATCCCAGGGGATGAAATTTGTGCTGTATCAATTATTATCTTATGTCCTTTAAGATAGATTAATGCACCACCATTACCTCCAAATCCATCAACCAAGCCAAGTCTACCTGCGGCACCGCCCGACCCCATATTGATTATTGTATCATACGCGCTACCATAAGGACTCCCACCTACACCTGGACCAACATCACCTCCATTTCCACCCGCACCACCATACGCACCACCCCCGCCGCCTCCGCTTATTCCGGCATATCCGCATCCCGGACCATATCCATCTGGATGGGTATTCGTGCCTCCAGAATATCCTTTACCTGAACCATCAATCATTGAATTGTGGATGTGAATAAATGGCGCCTGCAAAATTATCTTGCCCGTTGAATCGATACCGTTCCACTGTCGGATTTTTAATTTTGCATTATTTACGAGATGAACCTTCAAATTATATTGATGATAACCACAAATGACCAAACTGTCATTATTCACAAGTAAACTATCAGAATCTTCGTAGATATAACCAAAAATTAATAATATACTTATAAATATTCCCATTATTACCTCCACTCAATTATACAGGAAAATAAAAATTTGTCAACACTTCCTCAAATCCCTTGATTCCAACACGATTTTTTTCTTGACTTACTTATAGATTTATATATAATAATACTGTAATGATACTACAGACAATTGAATATGAAGGATTTCGTAATCTTAGTGATGGCAAAATCTCTTTTTGTGAAGACTTAAATATCATTACTGGAGAAAACGGCGCAGGTAAGACAAATCTTCTTGAGGCAATATTTTTCTCTGCTTATGGTACTTCCTTCCGAACAAACGATGATAAAAATATGGTTAAATTTAACGGTTCATTTATGAGAGTAACCGGATTTTCCAATAAGGTAAACGCAAGTGTTTTCTATAATGGAACAAAAAAATTCGTTATAAACGGTAATGAGAAAATGCGTCTAAATGATTATGTTGGTTGGCTACCGGTGGTTGTTATGTCCTTAAACGATATCTGGATAATAAAAGGAGCACCAACAAAAAGAAGGAGTTTTTTAGACTGGCTGCTGTTAAAATTAAACCCAATCTATGGTGTTAATCTCAACGAATACAGAAAGATTCTGCGCCAACGCAATCTCTTGCTCCAGCAGGAAAAAATTGATTTATCACTTTGGGATGTCTATAATGAACAATTCATCTTTTGGGCAAACTTAATATATGCAGAACGGAAAAAAATTATACCTGTTCTTAAAGAAATGATTGAAACAAAGGCTAAAGAACTTAAGCTCAATGATATCACTTTTGAATATGTCAGTTCCTGTCCCGGTATGGAATTAACCTTTGATGAATTAAAAAAGGTTGAATCCATGGAGTTTAGTAGGACTGAAACGCTTCTGGGTCCTCATCGTGATGATTTTACAATAAAAATGAATGGATATCCGGTGAGACAATTTTCATCCGAAGGTGAAACAAGAATTATTGCATTACTGCTGAAACTGATTGAAAAAGAAATCATAAAACGAAAGATAAACGAGCAACCGGTGCTGCTCCTTGATGAAGTAATGATTGAACTCGACCGGTTCCATAGAAAACAATTTTTCGAAATGTTGCAGGGACAAATTTTTTATGCAACAGTTGATGGTCTGGAAGATATGGTGACACATAATAAAAAAGTATTTGTGGTTAAGCGAGGTTCCATTGCGGTATCCTGAAAAAATTAATAAAATTTTGCCCAGGGTAATAAAATCGCTAAATTTGGATGAAAAATTTAAGGAAATGGAAATGGTTAAATATTGGAAAGATATCGTCGGTGAAAATATTGCCCGCCATGCCAAGGCGATAAACATAAATGAAGCACACCTTTATGTTGTCGTTGACAATCCATTATGGCAGGCACAATTGTTTCTCTTAAAGAATAAAATTCTAAAGAAATTCAATGAGTTAGGTGCCAATCTTAGAGATATTAAATTTATTATTAAAAAAGGAGGTCCTTTTAAGGAGTAATTATGGATGAAGAAAAAGTTAAAAATAAAGTTGAAGATAAATATGATGCATCGCAGATTCAGATATTAAAAGGACTTGAGGCAGTCCGTCGCCGGCCCGCGATGTATATCGGTGATGTAGGTATCAGAGGTCTTCATCACCTTATATTTGAAGTCGTTGACAACAGTGTTGATGAAGCACTTGCCGGGCATTGCGACCACATCATAGTGACAATTGACAAAGATATTGTTGAGGTCGAAGACAATGGCAGGGGTATTCCCACGGATATGCATCCCACCCAGAAAAAATCTGCCCTTGAAGTAGTAATGACAATGCTCCATGCCGGTGGAAAATTTGATGATAAAGTTTACCGGATAAGTGGCGGTCTGCACGGAGTCGGCGTGTCGGCTGTGAATGCCCTCTGCGAATTCCTTGAAGCAGAGGTATATCGTGATGGTAAGATATATTTTCAAAGATATAAAAAGGGCGAACCCGAAGAACCAGTAAAGGTTACAGGAAAGACAAAGAAAAGAGGCACAAAGATAAGATTCAAACCTGACAAAGAGATATTTCGTAAGGTTGAATTTAACAAAGAGATTGTAGCGCAACGGCTAAGGGAAATTGCATTCTTAAATAAAGGGCTGAAGATTGACTTTGAAGATTTAAAATCAGGGACCAAGGAGCGATTTTATTCAACTGAAGGTGTGCTTGACCTTGTAAAATATCTTGATTCCGGCAGACAACGTCTCCATAAACCATTTTATGTTCATGATGTCCAGAACGGTATTGAAATTGAAATTGCCATGGAGTATAATGATTCATATCTTGAAAACATTTTTACATTTGCCAACACAATCAATACCCATGAAGGTGGTACACATCTTATTGGCTTCAAATCAGCACTGACGAGAACCCTCAATGAATACGCAAAAAAGCATAATCAGTTGAAAGAGGATCTTGCTTTTACCGGTGAAGATACCCGGGAAGGGCTGACCGCAGTTGTATCAATAAAGATAAAAGAGCCGCAATTTGAAGGACAGACAAAAACAAAATTAGGGAACCCTGAAGCAAAGGGCGCTGTTGAGTCCCTGATGAATGAAAAATTTTATGCCTTTCTTGAAGAAAATCCTAGGATTGCAAATGTTATTGTTAATAAGGTCCTGACCGCAGCCAAATCCCGTGAGGCAGCAAGAAAGGCACGGGAGTTAACTCGAAGGAAGTCGCTGATCGACAGTGAATTTCTGCCGGGCAAACTCGCCGATTGTTCCAGCGAAAGCCCGGATGAGGCTGAGATATTTGTTGTGGAAGGAGATTCCGCCGGTGGCAGTGCAAAACAGGGTAGAGACAGAAGATTCCAAGCTATACTGCCTTTGCGGGGTAAAATTATTAATGTAGAAAAGAGTGGATTAAATAAAATACTCAGCAACGAAGAGATAAGAACATTGATTTCTGCAATTGGCTGTGGTATTGGTGAGGATGACTTCGATATCTCTAAGTTGAGATATAAAAAGATTGTAATAATGACTGATGCAGATGTTGATGGCGCCCATATAAGAACCCTGCTCCTTACTTTCTTTTTCAGATTTATGAGGGAATTGATTGATGCCGGCGTGATTTATATTGCCCAACCACCTTTATATCGCATCCGTTATGATAAAAAAGAAGAATATATGTACTCCGATGAAGAACTCCAGAAATTCTTAAAAAAACACTCCGGCGAAAAATATGACATTCAGCGTTATAAAGGTCTCGGCGAAATGAATCCCGAGCAACTCTGGAAGACCACAATGGACCCGGAGAAAAGAATATTGAAGAAGGTAACAATGGAAGATGCGGCTGAGGCAGATAGATTATTTTCAATCCTGATGGGCGATGAAGTTGAACCAAGAAGAAAATTCATTGAAGAAAATGCAAAATTTGTTGAAAACTTGGATATTTAAGGAGGATAGATGAATCATTTACAAAATCTCAAGGAACTTTCTGAGGCGTTCGGTATCTCTGGTTATGAGGATGACATTGTGGAGATACTCAAGGAGAAGTTTAAAAAGCATGCAAAAGTTTTAAGAGACCGTATCGGTAGTGTTATTGCTCAGAAAACTGGAAAGAGCGATAGTCCAAAGATTATGTTTGCCGCGCATATGGATGAAATTGGTTTTATGGTGAAAGAAGTAACAAAAGAAGGTTTTATTAAATTTCTACCGATTGGTGGATGGTGGGATGGCAATCTTCCGGGTATGCGGGTCCTGATTAAAAATAAAAAAGGCGAATGCATTCCTGGGGTTATAGGATTGAAACCCATCCACGAACTATCTCCTGAAGAAAGAAAAAAACTACCGGAAATTGAGCATATGTATATTGATGTGGGGGCAACCAAAAGTTTTCAAGTTTCCGAAAAACTGGGTATAAAGGCCGGAGACCCGATTATGCCGGTAGGGACGTTTCAACAAATGGCAAATAGCGACCTATTGCTTGCTAAGGCCTGGGACGACCGGGTTGGCTGTGCACTATTAGTTGATATGCTACAGGAATTATCTGCCATTGAACATCCCAATACAGTTTATCTCGTGGGTACAGTTCAAGAAGAAGTGGGGTTGCGGGGTGCTAAAACATCTGCATCCTTGATACAGCCTGACTTTGCATTTGCGCTTGATGTTAGTATCTGCCGTGATACCCCCGGGAATGGTGCTGATGCGAATGAAAAACTTGGAGCGGGAGTTGCCATACTTATTTACGATCGAACAATGATTCCCCATAAAAATTTAAGAGATTTTGTGATAGAAATTGCTGAAACAAATAACATTCCATATCATCTAACTTCAATCAAGGGTGGATATGATACTGGTGCCATTCACCTGACAAACTTTGGTGTCCCCAGTCTGGCATTAGGTATTCCAACAAGATATGTTCATTCTGCCTCAAGTATAATATCTTACGAAGATTACGAAAATCTTTTGAAATTGACCATATTGATTGTTAAAAATTTAAACAGTGAAGTGATGGAGCAAATTTTAAAATAAAATAGGAGGAATAATGCCAAAACGAGTAATAAAACCTGGGGCAATCTACTACATCTGGACTACAACCAAGGATTGCATTGAAATATTCAATGACCCCCACTGGGCACGATTTCTTTTGCTATCCATTGGCTACCATCGCTATATGCTGAATTACAAAATATTTGGTTATCTGATAATGCCTGAATCATTTTATGTTATAATACAACCCGGAAAAATGTTTACTGTCTCAAAAATAATGAAATTAATTAAGGGGAATTTCGCAAGAAAATATAATGAGGTAAAAAAAAGAGAAGGCACGGTCTGGTCACAAAGTTTTGATGCGGAACTTATTGAGAATATGACACAATTAAAGGAACATCTTGATTACATCCATAAGCAACCGGTCAACCGTGGACTTACCCAGGACCCTGGGGAATATGAATTTTCGAGTTACAACAATTATTCCCGTGCACGCCGAACAACCATACAACTTGTGATAGACCCTCTGCCTGAAGATTTCAAATAAATTAGCGCAAATAATTGACACAATTTTGTTTTTAATTATAATCATCTATGCTTGCGCGAGTTTTATCCTGTGCTACTTTCGGTATTGAGGGATATTTAGTTAATGTCGAAGTAGACCTATCCGGTGGCCTACCTGCATTTACTACAGTTGGACTTCCAGATAATGCCGTAAAAGAGTCAAAGGACCGGGTATATGCAGCGATTAAAAATGCCGGATTCCACTTTCCCTCAAAAAAAATAACGGTAAATTTAGCACCGGCCGATATAAAGAAGGAAGGTTCAAGCTTTGATTTACCAATTGCCATAGGTATCCTTGCTGCCTCCCAAACTGTTCGCACAGGTAGCCTTGACCGCTATGCAATTCTTGGAGAATTATCACTAGATGGTTCCTTAAGACCGATAAAAGGTGCAATCTCTATTTCTCTGGCGGCAAGCGCAAACAGGCTTGATGGTTTAATCTTACCATCAGCAAATGCAAAAGAGGCGGCAATCGTTGAAGGAATAAATGTATATGGATTTGATAATCTAATTGAAGTAGTAGCATTTTTGAATGGTGAACTACAGGTAAATCCAATAAATGTTGATAGGGACGAAATATTCAAATCCGTTTCAAAATATCCCATTGATTTTGCCGAAGTAAAAGGTCAATATCATGCAAAGCGGGCATTGGAAATAGCGGCTGCAGGAGGACATAACATATTAATGATTGGACCACCGGGAACAGGAAAGACCATGCTCGCGCGCCGGCTCGTCACAATACTTCCACCGATGACCCTGCAAGAAGCACTGGAGACAACAAAGATCCATTCTGTTGCCGGAATTCTTCCCCCTGGGGAATCATTGATTGGCACACGACCATTTCGCTCGCCCCACCACACAATTTCCGATGCCGGGATAATAGGTGGTGGACATATTCCAAAACCCGGAGAGGTCTCACTGGCACATAATGGTGTCCTCTTCCTTGATGAATTACCCGAATTTCACAAAAATGTTCTGGAAGTTTTGCGCCAGCCCCTTGAGGATGGTTCGGTTACTATTGGCAGGGCAAAGGTAACTCTTACTTATCCTGCACGTTTTATGCTTGCCGCCGCAATGAATCCCTGCCCCTGTGGTTATTTTACCGACCCGTATCACGAATGTCGGTGCACACCAATTCAAATTCAGCATTATCGCGCAAAGATCTCCGGACCGCTCCTTGACCGTATTGATATCCATATTGAAGTTCCAGGACTCAAATATGACGAATTAAAATCAGCCCAGCCCGGGGAATCGTCTGAAGAGATAAAGAAAAGAGTAACAAAGGCAAGAGAAATACAGTTGAGCAGGTTTAAGGAAACAAAACGAAAGATATTCTGCAATGCCCATATGGAATCAAAGGATATTAGAAAATACTGCCCCATAGATGATGAATCACAAAATCTTCTCAAGACTGCAATAGAAAAATTTGGGCTATCAGCCCGTGCCTATGATAAAATATTAAAGGTCGCAAGAACCATAGCCGACCTGGAATCAAGTGATAATATAAAAGTTCAGCATATTGCAGAAGCAATACAATACAGGAGTTTAGATAAAGATGTCTGGCAAAAATTATAAATTAACATTAAAAAAATTAGCAAAACAAATAATCGGCCTTAATGAAGAGGTCGTGCTCCTTGATGGTTCAAAGAAAAGATATATAAATTTTGATAATGCTGCAAGTACACCAGCCCTTTTACCGGTCCAGAAAAAAATTGGTGAATTTTTAAAGTGGTACTCAAATGTCCATCGTGGAACCGGATTCAAATCCCAACTTTCTTCCTGGGTATTTGAAGAAGCAAGAAATATTATTGCCGACTTTGTTAAAGCGGATGAACATTGCTGTGTGATATTCTGCAAAAATACCACGGAAGCAATAAACAAACTTTCCAGCCGATTCCAGTGCCCGGCCCTGGATAAAGAAAAACCAATTGTACTTACTACAATTATGGAGCACCATTCAAACGAATTACCTTGGCGTAAAGTTGCAAAGGTCATCCATGTGGAACTAAATCCTGACGGAACAATCAACAAAAACGATTTTTATGAAAAATTAACAAAATATGCCGGTAAAATCCAGCTCGTTGCTATCAGCGGTGCATCAAATGTTACTGGTTATATAAATCCGATCTATGAATTCGCCCGCAAGACCCATGAAATAGGTGCCCAGATTGCGGTTGATGCCGCGCAACTTGCCCCCCATAGGCCGATTGATATGAAACCCCAAAACGACCCTGAACATATTGACTATTTAGCCTTCTCCGCCCATAAGATGTATGCACCTTATGGAATTGGTGTTCTGGTTGGTCATAAATCCGCATTCCTGTACGGAACACCCGATGACGTAGGGGGTGGCACTGCTGATATTGTGGATTTAGAAAGTGCATACTGGAAAGACCTGCCTGAAAGAGAAGAGGCTGGTACACCCGATATAATAGGCGTGGTTGCCCTCGCTGAAGTGATAAGATTGATACAGAAGATAGGATTTGACGAAATCATAAAACATGAAACCAGGTTGACCGCCTATGCCTTGAAGAGATTGAATGAATTGCCAGAAATAATCATTTACGGAGACCGCAAACCCAGTAATGCCCATAACAGACTCGGTGTCATTGCTTTTAATATCAAAGGTATGCACCATGCCCTGGTTTCGGCAATATTGAGTTATGAAGGTGGTATTGGGGTGCGTAATGGTTGTTTCTGCGCCCATCCTTATGTCAAATGTCTGCTTGGTGTTAATCCTGAAGAGGCAAAAAGGATTGAACAGATGATCATAAATCGCGATCGTTCAGAAATTCCTGGTGCAGTAAGAATCAGTTTCGGAATTTATAATACAAAAAAAGAGATTGATTTTCTAATAGAAATGCTCCAGAAGATTATTAAAAAAGAATATAAGGGGAAATATGTTCTGGATAAAGAACGGGGCGAATACTTTCCTGAAGGGTTTGATTTCAAATTTAAGGAATTCTTTGATTTTGATTAGAATCTGAAATAAAAAAGGGGGTTCTGAACCGAAATCAGAACCCCTCTTTTCTTCTGGTTCTGATTATTTAATGAGAATAACCTTCTGTTGTCTTACTCCATCAGGTAAAGTAACGAGCAAATAGTAGATACCCTGTGCCAATTTACTCATATCAATTGATTCTCGGTATTCACCCTTATCGTAGGATTTAGTTTTTGAGTGTACTAATGCGCCAAGGATGTTATAAACCTTTAAATCAACCTTGCCTTTTTGCGATAGTTGTAGTGTATAGTCAACACGATTACTGGTCAAGGTAGAAATCCTTGATAGATTGTTGATTCTAACCTCAGATTTTTTCTCTGCCTCTACCACGCCAATTTGGAGATTTGATACATCACCGGTGATCACAATCGCATAGGGCTGATTCGCACCGGTGGGCACATTCCTACCTCTCACCCAGGCAGTCCAAATTCCTGTTGCCGGTGCGTTCAAGCGGAAGTTCTCTTCCACATTATTTGAATCGCGTGAACCACCCGTGGCAGATTGACCGCCTGAATAGTAATTACCCCAGTAAGAAGTTCCGGTTGGACTGACCACTCTTAAATCAAGATCGTTCACCTGAGAACGCAGCACAGAAGGATTGCCCGCAGTATCGGTCCAGCACAGGGTCACTCTTAATGGAATTGAACTGTTGACAGTCCACTGATAAACAACGCTGTCATTAGTGTTCAAACCTCCGTTTGTAGAATACTCATTCAATAGTAACCGCTTTGTATCACCGGTAAAATACAGCACGCTATCCAGGTCAATTCTGCCCCAGCCAATATCATTATCAGGAACCGTGAAACCAGTGATATTAGGATCAGTCGATACAACCGCCAGCGCCTTTAACAAGGCTGCTGAAGGATTCGGAATCGCATTACCCGGTACTTCTGAACCGGTCGGGTAAAAACCCCGGTTAAGATATTCCCTTATCAAACCAACTGCCCCACAGGCAGAAGGTGATGCCATACTCGTTCCGGACATCTGCCAGTAACTACTGCTAGAACCAGATGTTGAACCGCGTGCAGAATATAAACCAGGGTCACCGGTTGTATTGAGCCCACCCGGTGCCATTAAAGTTGGTTTGTAACGATCATCATCAGTAAGTCCCCGGGAAGAATAACTGGCAATTGTTGTGGGGTCAGATCTACCAACCGAACCAATTGTCAGAGCATTTTTAGCATTACCAGGACTACCTGTAGTATTAGCGCCCGGTCCGGAATTACCAGCAGAAATTACTAACAGGCAGGTTGGTCTGCGCCACATAAACTGGTCTGCCTGGGCATCATAAGTGTAGTAGTCACCCCCCGTATTAGCACCCCAGGAATTTGATACAACCCTGGCACCGTAGGCATAACTTGTATCCCATAATTGATTCAGGTCTGACCATATGCTCAAACCACCAGAATAGCCAATGTCAACAAAAGATAGTTTAGCCCACTTTGCGATACCATCATAAACTGAGGTTCCACCATTATATGAATCATCTCCGCACACAGTGCAGCCCGTGTGCGAACCATGCCAATAATTACTTGACTCATCACCGAATGTTGCTGAAGGGCCACCCCGGCTGTAATTGATGACCTTCCTGTGGCTCGGGTAACTACCCCAGGTGATTATTGGATAGGATGCATCATAGAATGCCCAGTGGGCAGTGGTAATACCTGAATCGGTTGTGCCGAGTATCTGACCCTGCCCTTTAATTCCCTTTGCCCAGATTGTAGTATCACTGCTAACAGAACCGGTTTGCACAATCCGCGTTGAATTGTTATTATAGAATTGCAAATCTGGACGAGGTTCAATCCACGAAATACCTTTGATATTTGCCAGAGCCTCTAAGTGTACGGAACTTATCTCCGCAACGATCAATTTACTTACAACCTCAGAGGCATCAAGAATCTTTACTCCTGTAGCCTTAACTTTTGATACAACATCCATTAAATCTTCAGTATCATAGACAAGCATTGTTACTTTATACACCCCTGATTTATTTTTTAATTCAGGATGAATCTTGTAGGCGGGATGCCACAACCCCGTCCAGGCGATGAAATGCTTCTGGCTGATTAACTGTTTTTGCCTATTATCCATTCTCACTAAATATGCGTAATCAGGAATATAACCAAGAATCTGAACGCCGGTATTCTTTAGCTCCTGTTTCCATTCTTTCAAGATTGGACCCTTACACTGGACAATATAATAATTCCAATCTTCTTCCTGTGCGACAAGATTCAAGGGCATTGCTGGTTCACCATTCTTCGGATCAAACTGATAAGTCTTCAAACGAATCATCTGGGCTTGAGCCAGCACTACCCATAACAATACCATAAACCCTATCAAGTGGTTCTTTTTTGAAATAACCATATCATCTCCTTCCTTATATTATTATCACTTATAAAAAATTATATATATTCTATTTATTTTCTTGTGCACCCCCTTTCGATACTTAAGGCTCTAATAGTAATAGTTTAGCCATCCTAAAATCTTTTAAATTCTTATGCTATATTATAATCATAATTAGATAATTGTCAATACCCC
>CBFGJP010000014.1:0-44024 GCA_965649105.1 Caldifarciminota bacterium | reverse complement strand
CGATTGTTTCGTTGCAAGAATCTTACATATTGAGAAAAAAGTGTTCGGAGATTGATTTTTTGAAAGAATTTTTGCAGTAAATAGACTCCTCCAAAATGAGTTAAATTTCTTCCTGAAAAGGAAATTCTTAAATTTCTGGGACTACGTTTCATGGTATAATCTTATCCTAATTAAAAATTATGTCAATATGATAATACTTCAATAAAAATCAATCTTCAGGAAGGCTTCTATTTATCGCCATCTTGCGGAATTTAAGTTACAATGTTTGTAAATAATCACGCAGGATTCAGGTTAAAATATTACCAATGTGCGAAAGGAGGAATATGCTTAAAAATAACTTGCCGCTATTTGTAGTATTGATTTTCTCCATCTTGAATTCAGCCTATGCCGTGCAAAACTTGAGGGCATGGCATACAAATGGACAAACTTTTTTGATCTGGCAGCATTCAGGCTCTGTGCCGCCAGATACTACCTACGATATCTATACCAGTTCGCAACCCATTCACTCAATCGGTAATGCCATCTGGATCGGTAGAGTATTTGCCAACAATGGTGCCAACTTCAGGATTAGTGGTTATGTAAGTAATGCACGGTGGAAATTTCCAGATACTTTAGGTGGAACAATAACCGTAAATGACAATGAGGCATATTTTGTCGTTACTCCCCATTTCGCTGATACTGCTTATTATGCGGTTGTGCTGTCCGGTGATACAGTAGTTAATGCAAATAATACTACTGGCATGATTATTGAGAGAATTGAATCTATCAGGTGTATTCTACAGTATGGTGATAGCATAGTAACTATTTATGCTCACTGGATTGATGGGAGGCATGATTATAATTCTGGTCGTCCGGACTATCCGGTGATGGGAAATGAATATTGCAATGGATTGGGTTTTAACATTGCGGTGTGGAAGAGAGGAAGTTCTACCATTGACTTGCCTCTGGTCATTGGACTTCATGGAGGAGGCAGTAATTTAATTCAACAAGGCTTTTTCCGATATCTACTTAATGATGGCCTTTATGCCACCCTTGATGATTATATACCGATGAGAGGGGGAAACAATGGAAATACTTTCTGGACAGGATATTCAAATGGCTTTAATAGGTTTTGTCCTGTGTATCCATCGGATTCCGCAATTGTTGTGAATTATACTGCGCGTCGGGTATGGTGGGAAATAAATTGGTTAATGAATAACTTACCTGTAGATCAAAATAGAGTATCAATGACTGGTATAAGTATGGGAGGTATCGGTACATTACTACACACCCAGTTAAGACCAGAGATTTTTAGTGCGGGATTAGTATATGTACCCATCTTGCGGGGACTCAAAAATTTGAATTCTCCTGAGCGTGTCTATTATTATTTCGGCGACAGTGTCCAGAACCTCCGCACCAATTTTGATGGTCAACCCGGTATTTACGACCTTTTAGACCAGCAATGGAGATTATACACTGTCCATCAGGATTGGCCATATACAGTAATAATATCCGGTAAGAATGACACGAACGCTATATGGCGCGAAAAGCCCGAAGGTTATAAAAAATTAGATTCTTGCAAGGTCGGTTTTGCATTATACTGGGATGAACGAACGCACCTTAATTGGTCCGGCGCACATTTTCAATATTCACAACATCTTAATTTTAATTACCTTGCAAAATTTCGTAAAAATCAATCATTTCCTGCCTTTTCCGATACGGATTTAGACTTGATTACCCCGGGAAGACAACCTAATCCGGGAAATGGTGATTCACTTGATGGCGATCCCTGGGGAACCTGGGGTGGTTATTTGGAATGGGATAATTCAACTATTGTTGATTCTACTAATAAATGGTCAGTTACATTGTGGGTTGTATACCAATCAATTTATCCCAATGATATACCTGATGCTGATACAATTCTGGCAAATGTTACCCCCCGCAAATTGCAACAATTCCAGCCTCAATCAGGATTTATTTATTCCTGGGACCTGATAAAAGTATCAACCGGCGAAACACTACAATGTGGAACTGTTGAAGCGGACTCTCTAAACCTCATTACAATCCAGGGGCTATTATTGATCAAAGAACCGCTAAGATTATCTATCTGGGGACCTGTTGGTGTTAAAGAAACACGCTCAGGAAATAAAGACATTTTGTTTTCTCAAATTTATCCTACTCCATTTAATTCATCAGTAACCATCAAATACTTTCTTGAAAGTCCAGCAGATGTAAGAATAAAAATCTATGATGTTGGCGGGCGTTTGATAAAAGTAATAATTGACAGACACCATAATCCAGGACAATACATTATTGAATGGGATGGTTCAGATGATACAGGTAATTTTGTAATATCAGGATTATACTTTGTGAAAATAATAGCAGATAAGGTTTCTAAAACTCACAAACTGATTTATCTACCAGATATGAGATAAACCGGAAAAAAGCAGATTAATATAAATGGAGTCATTACACTAATAAGTCAGAATTGCTTTTAAAACCTTTTTCTCCATTTCATTCTGAATATAGCAGAAGTAGATGCCGTTCGGCAGGAGAATATTTGCCTCATCACTGCCATCCCAGATTATATTATATTCCCCGGAAATCTTAAACTCATCAAGCAATCTTCTAACCAATCTTCCGGACCCGTCATAAATATTGATTCTCACTATCCCAGGTTGAGATACATAGTAATTGATATTGACTGATTTATTGAATGGATTTGGCTGGAGAACAAAATTTCTTGTGGCATCTTTGTTCTGAATATCAAATTTTTGATATATCGGAATCAAACGGACAGGCTCACCAGGTTTAAAACAGGCAATTGTGCGATTGGGAATCTCTACCCAACCTTGATTTGATGTATCAAGTGGTTGTGATGCGACGACCCAGAAGCCAGAAATTAATGAATCAGGATAATAATAAACCGTTATTGCCTCGGGTTCATCTTTTGTAAAATTCAGTGCCCAGAGTGCAGTGCCATTTGACATTACAAAATTCAGTTGTGCATTATTTGTTCCGAGTGCCGAATCAAGTTTTGTAATACCCAATTTAATACACTCTTCAACCGTTAAATCTGGATATAAATCCATAATTTCTACCAATATAATTGAATATAAATCGGAATCAAGATAATTTGGTTCGTAGTCGGGTGGATTTTGTTCAAGATATGATGGATTGATTATTGATATCAATCTTAACAAGATATCAGTATTTATTGTGCCATTATGGGCAAAGAGCATATCAAATTTTCTATTGATACATTGTCTTCTAAATGGATGTGGGTCAGGAATGCCACCGGTTGGTCCACTTGAACCCCGGCGCACATGGGCAACTGCAGAGTTTGCTACATTGCGTATTAACTCCTCGGTTGCCACCGGGTATCTCGGGTCATAAAAGGCAGGCGGTCCACCCCGCCGGATTACAGGAAGGATGGTATCGCTCTCTGATTTAACAAAATATCCAAGTCCCCAGCCATCGGGATTATTAGCACCAAGTTTGCCCAGTGATTCAAGGTGTGTTCTTATAATGGTATTTAGATATTGGGGTTCTCCTGAAAATATTATACCCCAGAACCGGCATTCGTGTTCCTTTCTTGGGTTTAAACTGCATTTACAAACAAAAACGATTACAAGCAATAAACTGGATATGTTTTGAAATTTTTTCAGTTGCATATCCATCTGCTCAATTATATAGAGAAACGATTTGGTGTCAATGTTTAACTTAATATATACTTGACTTTTAATAATAGATGATTAATATACCAGTATAATGGTGCAGGTATCCATAAAAAAAACTGTTTTCAATAAATATTTTATTTAATATTATGAAGATAAATTCTTTGCCCTGTCAATCTAATGAAAGAATATCATACTTATTTTCTGCCCTGAGAAACAGGGCTACGGTTTATAACCTTATTGGTAAGAACCGTGATGCAATCATTGACATAAAAAAAGGAATTGCAATTGCAGAAGAAATTAATGATAAAAGGACAAAGGCAGAGTTATTAATGGATTTGAGTGAGATTTATCTAAGTGTCGGTAAATATTATCAGGTATTAAAAATAACTGGCGGGGTCCTGCCATTGTTTCAAAATTTAAAAGATAATTTTAAAACAAGCATTGCATATCGCATTCTTGGAAATACATATTATTACCTTTGTCAATATAAGGTTGCATTAAAATACTACAGAAAGGCACTTGATTCCCTTAAAAAAATTAATGACAGCTCAACTAGGGCAATCATTTATCACAATCTTGGAAATGTTTGTTATTCATTATCAGACTATTCAAATGCCCTGCGCTATTACAAAAAATCACTTGCGATTGAGAAGAAAAGAGGTGATATCAGGGGTATTGGATCAGATTATTCCTGCATTGGTCTTGTATACGATTTGCTGAATAAACAAGGCCTGGCGCAGAATTATTATAACAGGTCCTTAAAAATATCTGAGCAGATCGGCGACAAAAAGTCGCAGGCTATTTGTGCCAATAATCTTGGTGTGCTATATTATTCAATCGGTGATTATAAGAATTCTTTAATATTTCATACTATTTCGCTCAATATTCGTAAGGAAATTGATGATATCAATGGATATGGATTGGCGCTAATCAATATTGGAGTAATAAATTACAACACTGGAGATTTTTCCGATGCACTGGAAAATTTTAACAGGGCAATTAAATTATTTAAGAAAATCGGTTCACCATTAGGAGAGGCACAGGCTTTAATCTCCAGGGTAGCAATCTATCGTATCCTCGGAAGATATGAAAAGGCAATGGATGACGCACAAAAGGCATTAAAAATTTGTAAAAAGATTCGTGATATATCTGACCAGGGTTATGTATTAAAGCAGACAGGAGAAATTTATATAGAAACAGGAAATTATAAAGGTGCAGAGAAAAATTTTATATCAGCAATAAAGATTGCCCAAAGAATTAATGACCGGGAATTACTCCTGCATTCACTATGTGCACTATGCGAACTTTATCTCTCTATAAAAAATGCAGACATCAGCAAAATCAATAAATGTATAAAAGAAGTGATAAAATTAAATAAAAAACCAAAGTCAAAGTTAATAAAATCACTGGTAATTTTGTTGCGGGCGAGGGTTTATACAGGGCAATTGCCGATTGTAATATTCAAGAAGGCAGATAAGAAATATAAGGAGGCAGTTAAAAATTTTGAAAAATTGAATCAGCCATTTGAACTTGCACGGGCTTATTATTATTATGCAAATTTTTTAAAAGAATGGATGCAAAAAGACAATACCCAAATCCAGCACACTGTTAAGGAAAAGGTTCGTTTAAAAAAAATCGCTATAAGATATTTGCGTAAGGCAGAAGACATATTTAATAACCTCAAGGCAAAGGTGTGGTTAAATATGACCAGAAACCTTATTGAGAATATCCGCGTCAGTATTTTATAACCATCCTTCCTGAAGATTTATAAGGATCGTTAATGACTACATAATAAACTCCAGAGGGTAAATTATGCCCGTTTTCATCTTTTCCATCCCAGACAAAGAATGAATTTTTATCAGCACTTTTTAGTTCCAATGGTTTTAAAGTTTTGACAAATCTTCCGATAGCATCATAAATTATTATGGGCAACGCACGAATATCCTGATTAAAATTACAGATAATATTCAATCTGTCCTTAAACGGCAATGGAAAAATTTTTATTTGCCTAAATTCAGCAAAATTCTTTCTCCTTAACTCTTTAACTCCAACCTGGTCAGCATAGGTCTTCACAAGATATGCATTATTATCACCAGCACCATAAGAATTGGTTATACCCGCTATTATATAGCCATTGTCTGAAGTTCTCTTCACGCAATATGCACAATCTGTGCCGGCACCCCCATAAAGCAACATCCAGATATTCAAACCTGAGGTATCGGTCCTCACCACATACATCTCATAACTGAAATTGCCTCCTACAACATAATTATTTTGACCGATTTCCTGAACAGAAAATGCACTATCGTCATTAAGACTTCCCTGAAATCTGTTCCAGATTAATGTGCCACGCTGGTTATATCTCAAAAGACACCATTCATAGCCGAGCAAAGTGACATATGCAGTTCCACAAACAACAAATCCAGAATCTGCAGTCTGCTGAACAGAAAATCCGGCCTCATCAAGATACGAACCATATAATCCCATCCATTCAATATCACCGAGTGAATCAATCTTTATAGTGTAGATGTCGCTTCCACCATTACCATAAGAATAGGTCTTACCGGTGATAATACATCCATTATCGTATGTTCTGTCCACGCAATACGCATATTCATCCATACCGCCACCATAGGTTTTAGACCAGAGTATATTGCCCATTGAGTCTATTTTCATTAATAAAACATCCTGATTGCCCGAACCGGATGAATTTGTTGTTCCACAGATAAAGTATTTGTTATCATAGATTGGTACGATTGAATAGCAAGACTCATCAAGTGAATCCCCATAGGTCTTTGTCCAGATTGTATCACCATCTTCATCTATTTTAATTAAAAATATATCAGAAAAGCCCTGACCGAATGAATATGTAGTTCCTGCAACTAAATAATTATTGCTATCTGCTGCACAAATTGCATATCCATAATCATCCTGTGCCCCACCAAAGGTCTTTGTCCAAATCGGATAACCCAGTGAATCAACTTTAAAGAGATATACATCATATCCACCATTACCAAATGAATTCGTTGAACCAACCCCGATAAATCCCTTATCTGAACATTCTATGACGGCACGGGCATAATCATCGTTATCGCCACCATAAATCCTTCCCCATTTGATTTCAGGACTCTGCATCAATAGGATATTAATAAAAATGAAAAACATAACCTTTTTATATTTTATTGATTGCCGAATAATTGTCAACTTCCCCCTTGACAATTTTCATTTTTTGATTATAATAGTGTATGATTTCGAATAAAAGACCATTTTGGTCGAAAAATCTAAAAGGTGGTTTATATGGCGGTATCTAAGAAGGCAATGCGGGATGCGATAATTGATTCCGCAAGATATGTCTTTTCCCGTTTTGGCTACCGGAAGGCAACGATGGATGCAATTGCTCGTGCTGCCCGAAAAGGCAAGAGTTCGATCTATTACTATTTCAAAGACAAGGAAGAAATCTTTATTGCGGTCATTGAAAAAGAGGCGACAGCAGTGAAAAACGAAATCAAAAATGCCCTTGCCTCAGTATCTGACCCAAAAGAAAAGTTGACAATCTATGTTATAACGAGAATGCGCGTATTTAATCGCATCGCCCGGTTTTACAGTTCATTCCGGGAAGAGTATTTAAAGGAGTATGATTTTATTCAGCGGTTTCGCGAGAATTACGACCGTTATGAAACAAAGGTCATCCTTGATATCCTGCGCGAAGGGATTAAGAAAGGGGTCTTTTCAATCCCGAACCCGGCAATGACGGCAAATTTCTTTATGATTGCCCTTAAGGGCTTTGAATATCTCTGGGGGATTGAAGAGGATATTGATAAACTTGAAAAAAAGACCGAGGCAATGCTGGAGATGCTTTACCGTGGGATTTTGAAGAGATGATAAAAATTTTTTTGAAAGTTTTCGACCAAAAAACTAAAATGGTCAAAAATTCTATAAAGGAGAAAATAAATGAAGAGGATTGCATCATTTATAGTTAATAAACACATATTCTTCATTGCCATCATCAGCGTTTTGAGTTTTTTGGCGGCATTATTTTTAAGAAGGGTGGTTATCAATTCTGATTTGAGCAGTTACCTCCCAAAAACCGACCCTGCAGTCAGACTCCTTGATTATATCGGCGAAAAGTATAAAGGAAACAGTCTCGGTATAGTCGTGATAAAATCGGATGATGTGTTCAGTCTTGAAACTATAAAGGCAATTGACCACCTCACCCGACAGTTTCGCGAAATTGAGGGAGTTACTTATGTAACAAGTCTGACTAATATCCTGGATATTAAGAAGACTGAAGAAGGACTGGAGATTGGTAAATTGATTGATGAGGATAATATCCCCGATCCGGAAGTTCTATACAAAATTAAAGAATATGCACTCAGGAAAGAGATATATCGCAACAGATTGGTCTCTGAGGATGCAAAGACGACATTGATAATCTGCCGTATTGAGGGTGACAAATCAAAGGTTGCAAAGATGATTGAAAAGGTTACCAAAGAGGCAGCTCTAAAAAATATTAAAACCTATTTTGCAGGTTTACCATTTCAATTGAATGCAATAAACGATATGATAATAAAAGATATAAGAATTCTATTGCCGTTTGTGGCACTGGTTATTTTAGTTATCCTCTATTTTAGTTTCGGTTCGCTTCTTTATGTGCTTATGCCCCTTTTATCCGTGGGGTTGAGTGCCCTCTGGACAATCGGCATCATGGGGATATTTGGAATTCCCCTTACGATTATCACCAACATAATTCCCGCAATCCTGATGGCAGTGGGCAGTGCCTATGCGATACATATCATCTGTAAATTTATGGAAGAAGAAGATAACGAACTTTCGATAAGGGCAAAAAATTCGCTTGCAAAGGTCATTATCCCTGTATTTCTTGCTGCATTCACCACGGTCATCGGATTTATATCCTTTATCTTTGGCTCCTATCTCATTATGATACAACAATTTGGAATCTTCACTGCGCTGGGAATTATTTTCGCATTTTTGCTCAGCATAACTCTAATACCGTCAATCTTGGGAAATATCAAGCATTTAAATGTAAGTAAAAGGGAAAATTTAAAATTTTTAAATCGCATAATGGAAAAAATCGGACACTGGATCATCACTCACAAAGATATTGTCTGGATTGCAGGAACAATTATTGGGGTAGGCTCTTTGTTAGGTATTCCTTTAATAAGAACAAAGGTAGATTTTCTTTCTTATTTTAAAGAAAATAGTTCTATTCGTATCACGGAAAAGATAATGGAAGAAAGTTTTGGCGGTTCAGTTCCAATACAGATTTTAATAAAAGGGGATTTGCAAAAACCTGAGGTGCTAAATGCAGTGAAGGATTTTCATAATTTTCTTGACACCCTCAAGGGTGTTTATCATCCCCAATCCATTGTTAATTTGATTGAAGATATGAATGATGCGATGGGTGAAGGTAAAAAAATTCCGGATACAGAGGAAAAAATCAGCAATCTCTTCTTTTTGCTTGAAGGCGAAGAGACCCTTGAACAACTCATCAATGAGGATAAGACTGAGGGCATTATTCAGGCAATGACCCCAGGCGCTTATAATGAAGAAAGCGAAATGATAGTTAAAAAAATTCAGGATTATATAAAATCAAAAAATAAATATTTGTATAATTTTGAATTCACCGGCTCAGCGGTTGTTTACCAGCACCTCAACCAGAATCTACTGAGGAGTCAGTTTATCAGTCTCGTCATTGCAATTATTGCAATATTTATCTGTCTGCTCTTCCTCACCCACTCCTTCCTGGAGAGTCTTTTAGGGCTCGTGCCTATCTTTTTCGGATTATCAATTCTGTTTGGAACTATGGGCATCTTGAAAATCCCACTCGATGTTGCCACGGTGCTTATTGGTAGTATTTGTGTTGGGATAGGTATAGATTATTCAATCCATTTTCTCAATCGTTATGCCAGTGAGCGCAGACAGCATAATTTAGAGAACGCATTCCTTACTACAATAAAATATGCGGGCAGTGCAATCGCCGTAAATGTCTTTACCGTAATGCTCGGTTTTTTAATCCTTATCTTTTCTAATCTCGTGCCAGTGATAAGATTTGGAATCCTGCTGGGCATAACAATGCTGAGCACGGGCCTAGGGGCAACCATTCTCCTGCCCGCCATTATTTTGAAAACAAAAGAGAATAAAACAAGGAGGAAAAAATGAAAAAGAAAATAAGAATAGCCAGTTTATGCTTAGTCTGGCTGGTCGCAATAGAAACAATAAATGGAGAACAATCGCTGACTCCAGATGTAGTGTTACAAAAGGTTGATGAGGTCCTTACCGCACCCAAAGACCTTTCTGCACTGCTGAAGATAAATATATTGAATAAAAATGGCGATGTGAAGAATCGCGAAGTCCAGATGTATCAGAAAGGCAGCAATAAAAGGCTGGTAAAAGTCCTTTCACCTGCAGACCAGAAAGGGATTGGATTTCTATCTCTACCAAATGATGTAATCTATGTTTATCTTCCTGCCTACAAAAAAACAAGGCGTATTGCTGCCCATGTAAAAAATCAGAAATTTGTGGGTACTGACTTCACCTATGAAGACCTTGAAGCAAAGAAATATTCTGAAAAGTGGCAATCTGAGGTTTTAAAAAACGAGGGTGAATTCTACATCCTTGAACTCATTCCTAAATCCGGTTATATCTCCGAATATGCACAGATAAATCTTTTTGTACGCAAAAAAGATTTTTTTCCAATAAAATCAGAATTTTTCAACAAAAAGGGTGAGATGATAAAGAAGATGGAAATCTTGAAAACAGAAAAGATAAAGGAATACATTATACCGCAAAGCTATCTTATGCACGACCTTCGTAGTGGTAATAAAACCGAAATGGTAATGGAAGAAGTGAATATTGATACCGGCTTAAAGGATGATATATTCACAGAGCGAAATCTTGCCCAGTAAAGAAGAGACAAAGGAGGTCTAAATGCAAATAAAGAAAATAATCACAATTTTACTTGGATTAAACCTTGGTTTTTGTCTTGACTGGTCTGGGTATTTTTCTACCGACCATAGAATTTTGATTAAGGACGATTATCCCCTCTCATTTGAAGAATACCGGCTTAATCTGAATCCCCAACAGAATATAAATGACAATGTCAAATTCTATAGCGAAATCTGGATTCGTTCCTTCGGTCTCCCCAACATTAAAAACCTTGATGATTTATTTTCAAAAGATAATCTCACGCCGTTTGAGATTGATATAAGAGAGGCATATATTGATATTCTGAAATTCCCATTAAATAATATTGATTTGCGTATCGGCAGACAGCGCATCGCCTGGGGGACTGCAGATAAAATAAATCCCACAGACAATCTTAATCCCCTTGACCTTGAGGATATATGGGATTTTGGCAGGCACCTCGGTTCTAATGGGATAAGGATTGACGGTTACATTAAAGATTTCAATATCTCTTATGCCTTTATCCCGCGTTTCACACCTGCATTATTACCGAAGAATGGATTATACACAAACTACTCCAATATTATACTACCGCCTAACATCAATCCAGTCAATATCACCAATGCAACCACCCTGCCCGATTACAATATCAAAAATGCAATCCATGGACTGCGTCTGAAAAGGAATATCTTTAACTTTGACTTATCAATGAGTTATGTCTATGGAAGGGATTGTCTGCCGATTCTAAATTATACCACTATCATTCCACAGGATACATTCGGTAATGTCAACATTTATAACGAACTCGTCTTCCCTAAAATGCACATATTCGGAATGGACCTTGCTGGTGCAATCGGTGATATTGGATTATGGGCAGAAGGTGGATTATTCTTGCCCGAAAGCATCAATTACCAGATTGACCTTTCTCAAATCGGTATGGGCGTTATAGATTCTTTAATTCTTGATAATAAACCATATATAAAATTTGTCATCGGAAGTGATTATACATTCAAGAATGGAATCTATATAAACCTTCAGTATGTGCATGGATTCTTCCAGGAAAGAGGCGAAGGGATTGAAGATTATCTGCTAATGGGTTTGGAATGGAAACTCTTTGAGGAGCGATTGAGATTGATGCCTTTAAGTGGTGGTTTAGAGATAAAGGATTTTTCAGATTTCAAAAACAACTATGCCCTTGTCTATGCCCCGGAAATATCTTATAAACCAGTTGAGAACTGCGAACTCTCTATTGGTCTGCGCTTGATAGCAGGAAAAGAAACGACAAACTTTGGCAGATTGAAAAACAGCGACGAATTTTTGCTGAAGGCAAGGTATAATTTTTGAAAAACAATTAATCTCAGAAATTTCTCCCTATTGACCTTGACATTTAGGTAATTATAATTCTCCACAATGTCCAAGATAATTTATACACTTGGAACTGGCGTCCGGAGTGTAAAAAACTTTTTTAAGATAATTAAGGACAATAATATTAACATAATTGTCGATGTGCGGAGATTTCCTACAAGCAGGTTTGATGAATTCAAAAAAGAAAATCTATCAAGGTATTGTATAGAAAATGGAGTTGACTATATCTATCTTGGTAATGAACTCGGTGGTTATCGTAAGGGTGGCTATGAAGAATATATAAAGACCAACGAATTTAGAATAGGGATTGAGAGATTAAAAGAGATTGCTGATAATAAAAATATTTGCATTGTCTGCGCAGAAACCCTTCCCTGGAAGTGTCATAGAAGATATATTGCAGCACAACTTTCCGTCCTGGGTTATCGGGTGGTTCATTTGATTGACGAAAAACATACCTGGGAACCAAAAAATGTCTCTTATGATTGAAATTATTAGCCCTTCTTGGTTAATTATCATTTCAACATTTCAACAATTGTAGAAATGATAAAAGTTGGCTGCTGTGGTTTTCCGGTTGCACGAGAAAGATACTACAAGACTTTTTCTGTCGTTGAGGTTCAATCAACATTCTATGACTTTGTTAATCCTGATACATTAAAAAAGTGGCGTGATGAGGCACCGAGGGACTTTGAGTTTGTCCTGAAGGCATTCCAGTTCATTACCCATCCAGCAAACTCACCTACTTACAAAAGGGTAAAAGATCTTGGAAATTTGAAAATGGAAGCCCTGGGAAATTTCAAGCCCACAAAAGAGGTATTCAAATGCTTTGATGTATTATGCGAATATGCGGAGATATTAAGAGCAGGGATAATAATATTCCAATCACCGCCAAGTTTTAAACCTGAACAGGAAAACATAAAAAATATGAAAAGATTCTTTAAAAAGGTTAAAAGACATAATTTCATCTTCGGCTGGGAACCAAGGGGAAAATGGCAACCGGAAGAGATAAAAAAAGTTTGTGAAGAACTTGATTTGATAGATGTCGTTGACCCGTTCTTGAGAGATTCTACCCATGGCAAAATCTTTTATTATCGTCTACACGGCGGCGAGGGTTACAAACACAGATTCACCAATGAGGAATTAGGAAGCCTGGCAGAAAAAATCAAAAATCATGAGGGTTATGTGATGTTTAACAACATCACAATGTTTGAAGATGGACAGAGGTTTATGGATATAAGGAGGTGAAGTATGTTCTGTCCAATATGTAAGGCAGAGTATAAAAAGGGTATTACGAGATGTGCTGATTGCAATGTAGAATTGGTTGAAAGACTGTCCGAGAAGAAGATTGAAGCAATCTCTGAACCAAGGAAAGAGAAAATAGGCTTTGAAGAAGTATGGATCAGTTTCAATCCGGCAGAAGTTGCTTTTTTAAAATCGCTTTTGTCAGAGACTGAGATAGAATATTATTTTATTGGCGAAAACTTCCAGGTGGTTCAACCACTCGTTGAGCCGATAAGATTGATGGTTAGGAAGGACTGTGTGGAGAAGGTAAAAGAGATTCTTGAAGGCATAAATTTCTCCTCCGGCTCAGAAGATACAGATTGACTTTTTTGAGAGCACCGGATTACTATTGCATAATGTAGTGGCAGAGTTTACTCTGCATAATTCTATTGACTTGCTGGTAATTTTTTTTAGAATTTAATCACCATGCGCACAGGGATTGCTGATTTACCATTACATTATGGCAGGGCACCGAGATGGCTATTTGAAAAAATGGTCAAACTGTCAAGGGCGATCATTGAGGCAATTGTCGTTGAATATGGACCA
Source organism: Caldifarciminota bacterium (assembly GCA_965649105.1). GTDB lineage: Bacteria > Hydrothermota > Tepidihabitantia > SM23-42 > JAOAFX01 > JAOAFX01. The sequence continues at coordinate 30,252 of CBFGJP010000014.1, read as the reverse complement.
GAAGAATTTCTAAAACGTGTCTCTGACCCTTACTGGTTTCAGGCATTTGGCTCGGTGTTGGGATTTGACTGGCATTCATCAGGTGTTACTACAACTGTGTGTGGTGCAATGAAAGAAGGAACAAAGGATATCGCCTTTGAACTCGGATTATTCTTTTGTGGCGGTAAAGGTGGAACATCAAGAAAAACACCAAAAGAGATCGAAAATATTGGAGAAAGAATCGGCAAAGATCCGAAGAATTTAGTCTATGCCTCAAAAATTTCTGCAAAGATTGATAATACCTGCATCCAGGACGGATATAATCTGTATCACCATATGTTTATATTCACCAAGAACTTTGACTGGGCAGTCGTCCAACAGGGGATGAATGTAATACCCCTCACCCTTCCCCTCTCCCACAAGGGGAGAGGGGAAATAAAAAAAGGCACTGCCCGGAGGTATCACTGGCTCTCTTTGAATCTAAAATCCTATATCTGTGAACCGCATAATGCAGTCTGCTGTGATATTATACAACCCTGCCTTAATATGGTGGCAAAGGAGAGTGAAGATTCAAGAAAGATTATAACCCAGATTTCAAAAGAAAGACCCGAAAAGATTTTAAAAGAGACAGAATTGATTCTAAAGATGCCCACAAGACATCCGGTTTTAAAACTTGATATAAACCCAAAATATTTTTACAAAACCCTTTTAAAGACATACGAAAATGCACCGAAAGATTTTGAAAATCTCCTTCAGATAGAAGGCATTGGTCCAAAGACCTTAAGGGCACTTGCCTTAATCGGCGAATTGATATATGGCGCTAAACCTTCTTTCAGGGACCCGGCACGGTATTCATTTGCCCATGGGGGTAAGGACGGATATCCATTTCCTGTTGACCGTGAAGTATACAATCAATCAATTAGTTTTTTAGAATCAATAATAAAAAAGATAAAATTGGGCTATAAAGATAAGGTTGATGCCCTTAGAAAGCTCGCATACATTTAATTTACCATTACCACCTCACCCTTAACTTCTGCCCGCCAAGCTAAATCTTTAATTTTCTTGAAAAATCTTTCCGCAGGATATGACTAAAAGTTTAAGCAAAGTGATAAAAATATCTCAAAACGGTATAATGAGAAAAACTTCACGCACTTTAATCTGTTGACTTTTCATTTAATATTTATATAATTTCCAATGAATATTTTGAAAAGATTTCTTTTTCTTTGTATTTTCTCAGTCATTGCATTTTTATTTTGTCATAGGCTCCCGGATAGCGTAGGTAAGGCGCGTGATGTGGTCGTGGTTGCTTCAGTTATAGATACTATACTGATTAACACAAATCTCCAAATCTATCATTATGTTCCTCAGCGTGAACCATATTTTATCTTTATCTATGCATCAGACACAATGCTGAAGAATGTTAAACAATTCCATTCACTCTTTCTCTACGGATCATTAAATGAAGAGTTTATAAATGAATTATTAAACGAAGAGGCCCGTGCGGCAACCCGGAAAGACACATTCAATCTTTTTAAAGTCAACAATCTTTGGGCAAGGAACCAGACTGTTTTAATCCTTGCTGTATCTGAACCCAGATATATCAAACAAGGCATCATTAAATACCAGAAAATGATAAAAAAAATTCTTGAAGAGACATATTACCAGAAAATAAAATTATCATTTTATGAAAAGGAAATGGATAAAAATATTAAAACCCATTTGATAAAATTTGGTTGGTCAATGGATGTACCGATTGGTTGGATGATAGATTCTACATATAAGAGCGAAAATTTTATCTATGTTCACACCCATTACCCTGATCGTAGCATATTTCTATATAAAGAAGGAGGTATAATTACTTTGAATGATTCATTAGCATTTGAAAAAAGAAACGCCATTACAAAAAAATTTTATAATGGAGATTATATCCTAAAAGAACTGACATTAGTTGAACCCATTGAATTTCAGGATATGAAGGGATTGATGGTTCGCGGGGTATGGCAGAATGATTCTCTTGTGGCAGGTGGTCCTTTTCTTTCCTATTTTTTGACTAAGAATGATTCGCTATTTATTATTGATGGAATGTTATTTCTACCCGGTGAACGGAAAACCGATTATATTATGGGGCTGGAGGTGATGATGAATTCAGTAAAGAGAGCAGATTATGGAAAATAATTTACTTGACAATTATTATTATTTGATTAAAATATAGTGTTTGGGGAGGCATAAATGGCCGAACAAGATTTTACCGAAATTGCACGATTGGCTGAGCGCTATAGCAAGGATCCTAAATCGCGGATATTTGTGCAACTTGCGGATGCATATCGAAAAAATAATATGGTTGATGAAGCTTTAGAGGTTTTAAAGCAAGGTTTACAGCACCATCCTCAGTATCCGCTTGCTTATCTAATTTTGGGTAAATGTTATTTTGATAAACGAATGTATGCCCAGGCAAGAGAAGCCCTGGAAAAAACCATTGAATATGATCCGGTAAATATTGTGGCATTAAGATTGCTCGCTCAGGTTTGCGAAAATCTAAAAGACGAAGCATGTCAAATCAAGGCTTATAAAGGCATAATCTCAATTGATCCGACTGACGAAATGGCAAAAAACAAACTCACGCAACTTGAAGCTGGACAGAGAAAGGGCGACATCTATACATTAACCATTGCTCAGGAATATGAGAAACAGGGCAACCTGGAAAAGGCATTAGAAGTTTATGAACACTTAAGTTTTATGGACCCCACAGATCTTGCTATTAAACACAAGATAAACGAATTGAAAAATAAAATTTCCGGGACAATTGAGGAAGTTAAGAAAAAAGAAGAGACAACAGTCGCTGAAATGAAACTGGAAGGTTATTTCCAGCCCGAGGAAATCGCCACCGTACCTAAGGTAGAAATTCCACATCCATCTGAACCGCAATTAGGTGAACATATCATTGATCTCGATAAAACGTCCCCACCGGTGATAGAGGAAGTAAAACCAGTTATTGACCAAGAGCCAACTTTAAGAGAAGAAAAAATAGCGGAACATGCCGTTGAAGAGAAAGAGCCCAAAAAAGAAGGCACCGAGGAAATCCTTTCCCTTGAAGAATTTTTAGCGGAACCTGTTGAACCGGTGTCTGAAACAAAACCGGAACCGGTAATTGAAGCAGTAACGCCTCCTGAAATTTCTATTAAAGAACCTGAAAAAAAACCTGTTACTGACATTACTATCGAACAACCAAAAAGTGCAGAACCTGAGACCCCAATAACGGAAGAACCAAAAAAAGTTGAGACCGAGGAAACGCGCTCAATAAAAGATTTACTCGTAAGTCCGGTTGAACAGGATGCAAAAAAAGAACCAGAGCCCGTGCGGGAAATAATAATTGAAGGTCCTGCGAACCAGATTGAAGAACCAAAAGAACCCTCAAAACCTGTGGAAGAAAAACCGGTCGAAGCACAGCCAGTTCAAACCGAAGAAGAAAAGAAAAAAGAGGAAACTCCTAAACCAAAAGAAGAAGATTTTAAATCTTTCCAGGATTGGCTTTCAAGCCTTTTGAAATAAATTATGAATATCAAGAAAATAAAAGAACTCGTAAAAATATTAGAAGAAAGTAATCTAACCGAAATTGTACTAACAGATTTTTGGGGTAGAAAACTTAAATTATCAAAGGGGGATGGCATTCGTAAGACAAAGACCATTGAAACAAGTGTAGTTGTTCCTGAAATAAAAGAGCCGTCTCCCTCTCCGGTGACTACAAAAAAAGAACCTGAGAAGAAAGAAGATGTTTCAAAAAAGAATCTTTTAGCAATCCGCTCCCCAATTGTCGGAACATTCTATCGCGCACCAGCGCCTGATGCACCACCTTATGTTGAAGTCGGTGATATAGTGAAACCCGGTCAGGTAGTATGTATTGTTGAAGCGATGAAACTAATGAATGAGATTGAATCTGATGTCGCTGGTAAAATAGTTCAGATACTCGTAAAAAATGAAGAACCGGTTGAATATAATCAGGAATTATTTTTGGTGGAACCTTTATAAACTGGTTAAATAATCATTGTATAAATAACTAAAGAGAAAAAGGTTATGGAACTTAAAACATTGCTTGAAAAAATGATGAAAGTAAACGCCTCAGACCTTCATCTTAAGGCTGGGGCACCTCCGGTTTTCAGAATTGATGGCAGACTTGTCATAGAAAAGTCTGAATCTTTAACCCCAGAAGTTCTCAAGACAATGGCTTATCAGATAATGACACCATCGCAGCAACAGACATTTGAAAGAATGAAGGAAATGGATTTTGCAATCGGCGTTCGTGGTGTAGGCCGTTTTCGTGTCAATATCTTCTTACAACGTGGTAGTATTGCTATTGCAATGCGTGCTATTCCGATGTCGGTAAAAAGGATTGACGAATTAAATCTACCGCCGATACTAAAAGAAATATCTTTAAAACCCAGGGGATTGATTCTTGTCACTGGAACGACCGGGAGTGGTAAATCAACAACCCTCGCGGCAATGATTGAACACATAAACGAAAATATTTCCAAGCACATCATCACCATTGAAGACCCGATTGAATACCTATTTCGTGACAATCTTTCAGTAATCAATCAGCGTGAGGTGCTGATGGATACGATTTCATTTTCTATTGCGCTTCGTCATATTCTACGTCAGGATCCTGATGTGATATTAATAGGTGAAATCAGGGACCGGGAAACAATGGACGTTGCATTGAAGGCTGCGGACACTGGACATCTGGTTATGTCAACCCTCCACACCCTTAACGCAACCGAAACGATTAACCGTATAATATCATTCTATCCGCCACATCAACATCAACATATTAGGGTTTTGCTCGCTGCCACACTCGTGGGGGTCATTTCCTTAAGACTTCTGCCCAGGGCTGATGGAAAGGGAAGAATCCCCGCCGTGGAAATTCTTGTTGCAACCCCAACAATAAAAGAATATTTACTTGATCCCGTAAAAACTTTACTAATCCAGTCGGCTATCGAAGAAGGTTATGGGCAATATGGTATGCAAACCTTTGATCAATCTATATTCCGTCTCTACAAAGATGGTTTAATATCTTACGATGATGCGATACAGGCAGTTTCCAACCCTGATGAATTTAAACTAAGGCTTGTTGGCATTGAAGCCACTGCTGAGCGTGGCTGGGGTTCTTTTGAGAAGAAGTAGTGAAATTTGAAAAACTACTCGTTGCCAATCGTGGCGAAATCGCCATACGAATAATCCGTGCCGCGAAAGAACTCAATTTAAAAACAGTAGCAATATACTCAGAGGCAGATTCAGACGCTTTGCACACGCGTCTGGCAGATGAATCCGTATGCATAGGTCCCGCACCAGCAAGAGAGTCTTATCTCAATATTACAAGAATAATCAGCGCTGCCGAAATAACTGGAGCAAGGGCAATCCATCCCGGCTACGGATTTCTTGCCGAAAATGCAGAATTTGCTGAAATATGTGAATCCTGTGGCATTACATTCATAGGGCCAAAGCCCGAGCATATTCGAGCAATGGGCGATAAAATAACAGCTAAAGAAACCTTTGCAAAATTCGGTGCTTTGGGAATTCCCGGCAGTGCTGGCGAAGTTGAGAATATCCGCGAAGGGAAGAAAATTGCTTCAAGTATAGGCTATCCAATAATTTTGAAGGCAGCTGCCGGAGGAGGGGGGAAAGGTATGAGAATTATCCGGGGCGAAGACGAAATGGAATCAGGATTCAGAATCGCTCAGGCCGAGGCAAAAGCCGCATTTGGCGATCCACGATTATATATTGAAAAATATATTGAGCGCCCAAGACACATTGAAGTTCAAATACTTGGCGATATTGAAGGAAATGTTGTAGCATTGGGTGAAAGAGAATGTTCAATCCAGAGAAGGCATCAAAAATTGATTGAAGAATCGCCTTCAGTAGCGGTGGATGATAATTTGCGGAAGAAATTGATGGAGACTGCGGTAAGGGCTGCTACAGGAATCGGTTATCAATCCGCCGGAACAATTGAATTTCTTATGGACGAAAATAAAAACTTTTATTTTATGGAAATGAACACAAGAATCCAAGTAGAACATCCGGTTACCGAAATGGTAACGGGCATTGACATTTTAAAAGAACAGATAAAAATTGCCCTCGGAGAAAAAATTGCGTTTAAACAGGATGATGTAAAATTAAAGGGCAACGCAATTGAATGTCGAATAAATGCAGAGGATCCTAAAAGAAACTTTGCTCCTGCACCCGGGACAATAAATTTCTTCCATATCCCTCAGGGAATTGGAGTTCGTTTTGATACCCATATCTTCGCTGGCTATAAAATACCACCTCATTACGATTCCCTAATTGGCAAACTCATCTGCCACGGGAATTCAAGGCACGAAGCGATTGCCCGGATGAAACGTGCCCTTGAAGAACTTGTGATAGAAGGTATTCCAACAACAATTCCATTTCATCTTGAGGTTATGAATAATGAAAAGTTTGTTGCGGGCGATATTTCCACCAAATTTATTGAAGAACATTTTGGACTGAAATAATTTTAATTACAGCATTTCTGTAAACTTATATCATAAGATTAAGACCTTACGCAGAAACTGCCCGGTATAAGAATTTTCATTTCTTGCTACATCCTCAGGCGTCCCTGTGCACACAACTCTCCCACCCTCCTCCCCGCCTTCCGGTCCCAGATCAATAATCCAATCAGCACATTTTATTACTTCAAGGTTATGTTCAATCACAACCACCGTATTACCACGATCAACAAGTTTATTTAGTACATCTAAAAGCAACTTCACATCTTCAAAATGAAGACCTGTGGTGGGTTCGTCAAGAATGTATAAAGTCCTTCCAGTGGCAATTTTTGAAAGTTCTTTGGCAAGTTTTATACGCTGAGCTTCACCTCCTGATAAAGTAGTCGCTGATTGCCCGAGTTTTATATAACCAAGTCCAACATCAAATAATAATTGTAACTTTCTTTTTATCGGTGGGATATGTTGGAAGAATTCCAGAGCCTCGGATACCGACATATTTAATACATCGCTGATATTTTTCCCTTTATATTTAACTTCAAGTGTCTCACGATTGAATCGCTTACCCTGACAGGCATCACAGGTTATGTAAACATCAGGAAGGAAATGCATTTCAATCCAGAGGATTCCTCCCCCTTCACACTGTTCACATCTCCCACCAGGGATATTAAAGGAAAATCTCCCTGGTTTATAACCACGCATTTTTGATTCAGGTAGTGCTGCAAATAATTCTCTTATCGGTGTGAATGCACCGGTATAGGTTGCTGGATTTGAGCGCGGGGTCCTACCAATCGGTGATTGATCAATATTTATCACCTTATCAATATGTTCAAGTCCAACTATCTCTTTGTATTCACCAGGGGGATATTTCGAGTGATAATATTCTTGAGCCAATGCCCGATAGAGTGTGTCGACAATGAGTGTAGATTTTCCTGAACCACTCACACCTGTCACACAAACAAACACACCGAGTGGTATTTCCACATCTATTGATTTAAGATTATTCGCCCGCGCCCCACGAATTATCAAAGAGCCCCTTTTTGCTCTTCGTGTTTTCGGAACTGCTATTCTTTTTATACCCGATAAATACTGTCCGGTGATTGATTCAGGATTCTTTGCAACTTCCTCAGGAGACCCCGCACATACTACATAACCGCCGTGTTCACCAGCACCGGGTCCGAGGTCAATGATATAATCAGCAGAATGAATAGTTTCAGAATCATGCTCAACAACCAAGACAGTATTGCCGAGGTTGCGTAAAGACCGGAGTGTGTCGAGTAGCCTTTTATTATCTCGTTGATGGAGCCCGATTGAAGGTTCATCAAGAATATATAAGACACCGACAAGTCCTGAACCAATCTGGGTAGCCAGTCTGACCCGCTGTTCTTCACCACCGGCAAGTGAATCCGTAGTCCTGTCAAGCGTGAGATAATCAAGTCCTACCGAATTTAAGAATTCAAGCCTGCGGATAATTTCTTTTATTATATCTTTCGTAACGATCTTCTCTTTCTCAGAAAGTGTAAGACCCTTGAAGAAATTGAGAGTATTCTTGACCGAAAGTGAGGATATCTCGGCAATATTCTTCTCGTTTATTTTGATCGATAAACTCTGTGGCCTCAATCTTTTCCCCCCGCACGCCGGGCAGGGAGTAATTACCATATAATCTTCGATCTCTTCCCGCACTGCCTCAGATGTTGTCTCATGGAATCTTCTCATCAACTCAGGGATAACTCCTTCAAACATTTCTTGAAAAACTCCTCTTCCTGAACCATCCCTGCGGATATATTCAACTTCTATGGGTATGTTTTCACCATATAAAATTGTCTCCCGGATTTCTGCTGATAGTTTATTGAATGGTTTATCAAGGTCGAATTTCAATTTTTTTGCAAGTCCTTTTAATATCGCCGTGCGCCAGGACCCAGGCAGACCGTAAGGCTTTATTGCCCCATCAAGAATCGAAAGATTAGGATTGATAATGACCCTTTGGGGATCTATCTCCATTTTCGTTCCCAGGCCATCGCAGGTTTCACACGCACCATAGGGAGAATTGAATGAAAACATTCGGGGTGATATTTCAGGATAACTTATACCACAATTAACACAGGCAAGCTTCTGGCTAAATATTTTTTCTTCTTTTGAATCAAATATTACAAGTAAAAGTCCTTCCCCTTCTTTTAACCCCGTCTCCACTGAATCCGCAAGTCTTTTTCTTATGCCTTCTTTTATAACAATACGGTCAATCACAATTTCAATGTTGTGTTTTTTATAACGCTCAAGCTCAGGCACCTGTTCAATTTCATATATTTTGCCATCTATCCTGATCCGGACATAACCCCTTCTTTTAATTTTTTGGAAATACTCTTTATATTCACCTTTCCTTCCCCTCACCACGGGCCCAAGAATCTCTATCTTTGTTCCTGCCGGACGAGAAAGGATCGCATCCACAATCTGATCTGTAGTCTGTGATTCAATACGCCTGCCGCACTGATAACAATACGGGATGCCAATACGAGCATAGAGGACCCTAAGATAATCATATATTTCTGTAACCGTACCTACGGTGGAACGAGGATTTTTTGCAGCAGTTCTCTGCTGAATTGCGATTGCCGGTGAAAGTCCAGTTATCTCGTCAACATCGGGCTTATCCATCATTCCCAAAAATTGTCTTGCGTATGCAGACAAGGATTCTACATACCTCCGTTTTCCTTCTGCATAAAGTGTATCAAATGCTAAAGAAGATTTTCCCGAGCCAGAAATTCCAGTGATTACAACAAATTTATTTCTCGGAATAAAAACATCAATATTTTTTAAGTTATGGACCCGTGCACCCTTAATCCAGATACCATCGTTCAGTTGCGACATAGCTTTAAAAAAATTCCTTATTTAATTTTAGCCAAAAGATATTCAAAGTCAATGATATTAGTAATCTGCTATTAAATGCCTATTGACAACGACCCATTTTTATTTATAATATTATAGCTTTGACCGTAGAGGTTGCCCTTATGAATTTCAAGGGCGATTAAGGCTGAAAGGAGGAATTTTGGTCTACGGAAAAGTTAAATGGTTCGACGGTAAAAAGGGTTACGGTTTTATTGAGAAAGAAGATGGAACCGGTGATGTCTTTGTCCATTATCAAGATATAGTGGGTGAAGGTTATCGGGTCCTTAGAGAAGGCGAACGAGTTAAGTTTGAGATAACCCAAACTCCTAAGGGAGACAAAGCAATTAAAGTCGAACGTGCAAAAAATGAATAACGGATTCACAATAATCCAAAGCAGAGCCTGGATAAAACCAGGCTCTGCTTTTTAAAAAGAACCGATTATGGAAAAAAGATTGGATGAAATAAGGGAACTTCTTAAAAGCAGTATGAATCTTGAAATTCAAGGTAAATACAAAGATGCCGTCCATCTACTGGAAAAAGCAATAAAATTAAATCCTCGGGATGGTAATTTATACAACCGTCTTGGCGATTTATATCTGAAATTAAATAAGACAAAAGAAGCAATTGCTGCATATCAAACCGGCATAGAGGCATTCCGGGCAGATAATTTTCTCAGAAATGCTCTTGCCCTTTGCAAAAAGATTTTGCGTTATGACTCAGGTAATACCGAAATCAATTTTACTATTGCCCAGTTACTTATAGATCTTGATGAAAAAGGTGATGCAGCGATGTACCTATTCTCTTACATAGAAAGGCAGATGGCTGCGGGCAATAAAAAAGAAGTAATGAGAGCAATGGAGATTTTGAAAAATCTTAAATTGAGTGACAGCAGTGTAGCGAACAAAATGGCGACGATATATGATAAGGTGGGCGAAAAGAAAAAGGCTGAAGAGGTAAAAAAGGAAACCACTGCCCCGATACCGGAACAAATTCCGGAAACAAGTATTACAAATCTCGATTTACAGCCGGTATATGAAGAGGTTAAGATAGACCATAATTCACAGAAAAAAAGTGTTGACCCTGAATCTTTAGAACGACTGGAAACCATTACCAGAGAATTTGAAAGGGTAGTTGGAGAACTTCGAAAGGCAATGCGGATAGATGAAGTTATTGTCGCAATTGATAAATCCTTGCATATCTTTTCGCACCAACAGAAAGAAACAATCGATCTATTGCATAAATCACTTAATACCAATTTAGAAAACTTACGAAGAGTAATCGATAGCTTACAAAATGGTGCAAAGAAAAACTTAGAAGATGTTACCAAAATAGTTACCGCCCTGGACCGTTCAGTAAATGAAATCCATAAAAATCAAGACCGCATCGTTGCAGAAATAACGAAAAATCTGAACAATATTGGTGGGCATTTTGAATCAACCACACAGAAAATGCTCGAAGAACTAAAGAGTCTTACCTCCTGCTATGAAGCGACAAGTAAAGATGTCTGCAAAAAGGTTGATGAAAATCGTCAGATTACCTCGTCTTTATTAAAAGTCAGTAGTGAAACAAAAATCGGCATTCAAACAATAAATGACAGCCTCTTAAAATATTTTCTAAATCAGGATGCCCAGTTAAAAAAATTAAATAAATTTATTTTAATTACGTGTATCATCTTGGGGGGAATCGCCGGCTTACTTTTGCTTATTTTGTTTTTAAAATAAAGTTAAAATCTCAAAGATATTCTATCTTCCCACGCACTTTTTATTGACTTCTTTAGTTAAATTAAGTATAATTAATTATGAAGATACTTGTTACTGGCGGTGCTGGTTTTATTGGTTCCCATATAGTAGATGCTTACATAAAAGAAGGTCACAGTGTAGTAATAATCGATGACCTATCAACCGGGAATTTTAGAAATGTAAATTCTGAGGCGATCTTTATCAAACAGGATATCACCAGTCCGGAGATTGAAGAAGTCTTTAAAAAATTTAAATTTGATATCGTAAACCATCATGCCGCTCAGATTAATGTGCGACGTTCTCTAGAAGATCCTTTGTTTGACGCCAAAGTAAATATTATGGGCTCGTTAAATCTCCTCAATCTCACTGCGCAACATAATGTAAAAAGATTCATATTTGCTTCAAGTGGTGGTGCAATCTATGGAGAACCAGAAAAATTTCCGATCACTGAAGAAGTTAAACCCGAACCATTATCCCCATACGGTGTTGCAAAATTTACAGTAGAGAATTACATCAAAGTTTTCGCAAAATTATATAACTTTGATTATGTAATTCTACGATACAGCAATGTGTACGGCCCGAGACAGATCGCTAAGAGTGAGGCTGGAGTAATATCAATATTTATAAATCAGATTCTTGAAAACAAGGAATGCTTTGTGAATGGCGATGGCAATCAGATAAGAGACTATGTCTTTGTCGGAGATGTAGTAAAAGCAAATCTCTCAGCAATCGACTGCTGTCCAGGGTATTTTAATATCGGCACCGGGGTTGAAACAAGTGTCAATGATTTGCTTGATATTTTTAGGCGAATCTTGCATAGAGAAATCCCTCATAAGCATCGCGAGCCTATACCAGGAGAGGTATTCAAAAATGTTCTTGATTTTTCCAAGGCGCATCGATTTTTAAACTGGTCACCAGTCATTCCTTTGGCAAAGGGAATTGAGCTCACCTACCAATATTTTTATAATGAAAGGCAAAGCAAAATATCTTGATCCCGAAGTACTTGCCCGATTATCAAATCTCTATCTCAAGGCAAGGCTTGTAGTAGAAGGATTTTTAACAGGATTACACCATAGTCCTTACACCGGTTTTTCTCAGGAATTTACGGATTATCGTCCCTATATCGCAGGCGATGAAATTAAGCGAGTTGATTGGAAGGTATATGCAAGACGCGATAGATTTTATGTAAAGGAATATCAGGAAGAAACAAATCTGCGCGGTTATATTTTGCTTGATAAAAGCGGTTCAATGGGCTATGGGAAAAAAATAACAAAACTTGAATATGCCAAATTCCTAAGTGCCTGCCTTGCGTATCTGTTGTTTAAACAGCGGGATGGCGTCGGGATAGTCACATTTGACACGAAAATCAATGAATTTATATCCCCATCCGCAAAAAAGACGAATTTTACTCGCATTATAGAAATAATTGACAAAGTAACTTCCGGAAATGAAACATCTCTTGCCCATGTGTTATTGGACCTTGGGGAGAAAATAAAAAGGCGCGGGCTTGTAATACTCATTTCGGACTTATTTGATGATCCAAAGGAAGTTTTAAGATCGCTTAAATCTTTTCGTGCACGCAAACACGAAATAATAGTTTTTCAGACGATCGACCCGGATGAAATTGTATTTCCATTTGGTGAGACAGCATTGTTTCATGATATGGAAACAGCCGAACATCTCGTCATTGAACCCAAAGCGATAAAAAATTCGTATCAGAAAAAATTCCGAACATTTTTGGAGTATTATAAAAAAGGTATGTTTGAGTCGCGAATTGATTATGAATTAATCAATACAACACAAAATTATGACCGGGCATTAATCACCTATTTACAAAAACGGGTAAGATTATTATGAAATTTCTACACCCGATTTATCTCACGGGATTGTTCTTAATTTTAGTTCCAATAATAATTCATTTGCTCTTTCGCAAAAAATTAAAAAAGATTCTTTTTTCGTCTCTATTATTTTTAAAAACCTCTGAGGCAAAGAGAATGAGATGGTTAAGATTGAAAGAAATTGTAACGCTAATCATTAGATGTTTAATGGTAGCATCAATCTTTTTAGCCTTAGCTCGACCGCAATATGTAGGCAAAATGTTAACAAAGAACAAAATTGCCGCAGTATATCTTGTGGTTGATAATTCCTTCAGTATGCATTACGGTAAAAATTTTGATATTGCCTTGAAACAGGCAGAAAAAATTATTAATAATTTTTCTTCGAGAAGTATATTTTATGTAGTCCCGTTCTGTATGCAAGAAGGTTATAACCCATTCTGGACCGACAAAAATACTGCAATCGGTCAGTTAAAGAATATAAAATTATCATTTTCCACTGGTTCGTTGAGGCCATTATATGAAAAATTTTTACAGGAGAAAACTGATGCCCCCAAAGAATTTGTTTATATCGGCGATGGTCAGATTATAAACTTCACGGGCATAGAAAAATTGACAAATTTCTACTGGCTGCCAATACCGGCGGGTAGCAATGTTGCAATTGAAAATGTAGCACTAAAAGATCCCTATGTTTTACCAAAAGATAATTACGAACTTTGTGTAAGCATAAAAAATTACGCGAAAAAACCATTTTCAACAAAGATCGAACTTATTGCCGGAAATTTTTATAGATCACAAGAAGCAAAGATCCCTGCCGGGGAGAACACAAATATCTTTTTCTCACTTCCCAGTTATATCCGTAATGGGATGATAAAAATTGATGAAGATAGTCTTCCTGAAGATAATCAATTTTATTTCTCTAAATATTTGCTCCAGAAAATTAAGGCGCTGATAGTCGGTGATTCAAGATATATTAAAATCGCTTTAGCACCTTCATCGGAAATCAAAACTCCGTTTACAATTGATACTGCAATAAATATAAAGAAAATAGACATAAACTCCTACCATATCATATTCATGCATGGTATAGAAGGAATCAATGAATTTGAACTATTGAAACTCAAGAATTTTCTTTCCAAGCCGAAGAGTGGTTTGATATTATTTTTGGGACCAGCAATTGGTTCTCAATTAAGATACTGGATTAATAATTACTGTGATATCGAAGAATGGCTGAATCTTGAAGGTTATATTAATATCCGATGGATTGATGATGATTATCCACCATTTTCTTTATTCAAAGACAAAAGTGGTTTAAAAGGAATAAAAATCTTTAAAATGTGGAAAATGAAGTCGAAATCAAAAAATTTAATAAAGCTTGATAACAATCTACCATTTTTAATAAATCAAAATAATATTATGATTTTTCCTACAATATTAGACGAATCATATACCGATATTATTTATAATCCCAATTTCATCCCCTTGTTGCATTCCATTGTTTATGGCCTGTTAAACAAAAATATCGATAATGAATATCGGATAAGTGAAATTGAAAATAAAATAAAACTGAAAAAAGAACTACCAAGTACAAAACCTAATTTTTATAAAGTGGCGGGAGAGACTATAAGTGTCAACATAGACCCGCTGGAAAGTAATCTGTCACCAATCACATCGGATATGGCACAAAATTTAGGTATAAAAATAATAACTACCGATTCAATGGATGGTTATACTGATTTAACAAATATTTTTTTAATTCTTCTTTTGGGTTCATTCTTAATTGAAATATTGCTTTTACTGTTGTGATCAATAAATAAAAACTTTAATAACCTGTGGTTTTAAATAGACCAGGCTAATAAAGTCAGGCACTATAATCTCGGGCGATAGGAAATATTCGCCGGGGACTAAATCTGATACCTTAATTCGCACAGATATATTTTCCTTACTCAACTTATCAAGTCGTGCCCGGGCTCCCGAAACAATCAGTGTGTCAATGTTATTATTTAAAATTTTAACCCTCTGGGCAGTATTTTTCAAAATAGCTACATTAATTTCAGTAAAAGTTTTCTGAACTGCAGAATCAATAACCACGCGTATCCTTATGTTATCCCGTGAAATTTTTATCGGCTCGCCGAGCGATTCAATTTTCAAAGTTTTTTCAAAACTTGCCGCTTTGTTACTTATATTGAGCGATTCAGTCACAACCCCTTCAAATTTCTTCAAAAAATTTTTTGCCCCGGTTATACTCAAAGTATCAAGAATGTCGATCATTGAGATAGCATAACCATTTTTGGGAAGTCCCTTAATTGGGATCGAAGGTCTTATAGTTATGGTCTCTTTCTCGTCGATGTCAACATTAATAAATTTTGTGCTGTAATTTACCACCAAATCTTTGATTGGCATAATTAAGTCTTTCGTCGATATAACATTTCTTCCAGGCACAACATAAGTCAGATCACATATTAATTTGGGCGGAGATGCCCAAATACCAAATAGATTTTTGCCTTTGCCATTAAATAAAACTTTTAATTTTGTAACCGACCCAGTAATTAAATAATTATCCGATAGATTAGTATAAATAACGGGAATCTCACGCTCATATGAATAATTCCCTTCAATCGCTACAAAAAGCCACAAACCAAATGCTAAGATTAAAGCCAGAATTTTTCGCGCCGTATCTACAATAAAAAAATTTACAATCTTCTTCAGAACATTGTGCATAAAAATACCATTATCCCCTTTTGAATATGGAGGCGATTTTCTGCCTGGTCAAAAACTATTGAATGGGGACCATCAATGACTTCATCCGTAATCTCTTCACCACGATGTGCAGGTAGGCAATGCATAATTAAATAATCCTTCTTCTGCGCATTTTTTAAAAGTTCACTATTTACCTGGAATGGCCTAAAAGTCTTCTTTCTACTTTCGGCTTCAGATTCCTGTCCCATTGATGCCCAAACATCAGTATAAACAACATCCGCATCCTTCACGGCCTCCGCTGGATTATCTGTCCATTTCACATTTTTTGCCCTTGTTAGGTATTCCTTATTGGGCTCATAACCCTTGGGTGTTGCCACATTAAGTTTAAAATTGAGTAACGCCGAAGCGGCTACGAATGAATTACACACATTATTGCCGTCGCCAATGAATGCTAGAGTTACTTTATTTAAATCTCCTTTTTTCTCAACCACCGTGAATAGGTCGCAAAGAATTTGACAGGGATGTTCGAGGTCACACAACCCATTTATTACCGGAACATCAGCATTTTCAGCAAGTTCCTTTATCGTTTCGTGACTGAATACCCTTGCCATTATTATATCTACCCAACGCGAAAGATTCTTTGCTACATCTTTTACGGATTCTCTTTTGCCCAACTGTATGTCCGCCGGTGCAAGATATATAGCATGCCCCCCGAGTTGAGTCATTCCCGTTTCAAAAGTAACCCGTGTTCGCAACGATGGTTTCTCAAAGATCATTGCCAGGGTTTTATCTTTTAATAGTTTGTGTTCAATCCCTTTTTTCTGTTTTTCTTTCAAATCCCGGGTGAGTTCAAATATTTTGTATATTTCCTCCCGGGTTAAATCAAAAATTGATTTTAAATCTCTTTTCATGATTCACTCCTTCGTTTTATTATATAAAAAAAAATCAAAAAATCAATACAGATAATTTGTTTTATCTTATATTTAAAAATTGCGTAATATAATTGTGAAAGTTATATGACGGCTTGACTTTAAACTCAATTTAGGTATTATTACCAAAGGAGGCATAATGAAAATACATAAAGTATTATTTCTAATGATATTTATAACATTTGTCTGTGGTTATGGGGCAACTCAATCATTTTACGATCACAATAACTTTCTGCTTGCCTCAACAGGGTCCCTGTATGTTGGTTTATATGGTTATGATAATCCTGCGCTGTTGACTTATTTACACGCATTTGACCTTGCCTTCATTTGGTCAGACCAGATTGGTGCGTAGAATGATTTTAATGATTGGATGATCTGTGCTGGCGTCCCCAATCTAAGTTTTACAGTTAATCATCAAAAATTTTTTTCAAAAGTTATCAATAGCTATAACCTCTCTTTTGCTTTGGGTAATAAAAAACAAAGTTTAGGGATTGGATACGAATGGTCAAAAAGTGATACGAATATTCTGAAAATCGGGTCCTTAGATCGGCCAACAAAATATTTATCAATAGGTATTGTTGGCTCACTCGCCCGTGTTGGTAGTGACCGTGAAGTATATTTTGATCTTGGCATAAGACCGTTGGGCAATGAAAAAATCACTTTTTTTACTGATGCCGCGATAAATAACGGTGTTAATGTTAAAAACAACCCCTGGAGTTCTGGTTTAGTCATTGAGCCATTTTCCGGATTCAGAATTACAGCCCGGTATTTTAATAATCATTCTTTTACACTGGGCATAAATTTTAGCCTTGGTAGAACCGGCATGTTTACCCAATCACATTTCGATTCTAATCAGAAATATCAATATAATACATACGGAATAAGAATTGGTGCCAACGACCGCAATATATTTAGCAGTTTAACTAAAAATAGAAATTATCTGCAAATTGAGCTTAATGGAACAATAAAATATCAGCGATATCTGTTGTTCGATAAAAGTAACACACTCCTCTCAGTTATTAGAACAATAGAGATTGCAAAAAATGACCCAGCGATAAAGGGTATTGCACTCAATCTCTCAGGTATGGATATTAATGCCGAGCTGCTATGGGAATTGAGAGAAAAACTAAAGAATTTCAAATCCCGAAATAAACATATCGTTGTATATATTGATGAAGTCGGAATAATGGAGTACTATCTTGCCTCCATTGCCGATCGAATTGTAATGGACCCGCAGGGTGGTATTAATCTTCAAGGTTTAATAATGGGTAGAATATATTTTAAGAATGCACTTGATAAACTTGGAATCGGCGTAGATGAATGGCGTTATTTTAAGTACAAATCAGCAGCTGAAACCTTCTCCCGTGATAAAATGTCTGATGCAGACCGCGAACAAAGGCAAGCAATACTTAATGATATTTATAATACAATTAAAAATGACATTTGTTTAGATCGTGGATTCACTGGGGAAAAATTTGATCAGCTGGTGAACGAAGCAACTTTATTCTTACCAAAAGAGGCAATAGAAGAAAATCTGGTTGATACCTTAGGAAGATGGGAGGAAGTAAAAGAAATAGTAAAAAGCATAGAAGGAAAGAAAATGAAATTCGTTGATAAATCCAGCCTGACCTATCATCATTTACCTAAGGATAACTACTGGGGAGAAATACCGAAGATTGCAGTAATCTATGGCCTTGGTGAATGTGCAATGGATACAGGTATAAAAGCAAGAAGCTTAATAAAGGATATTGAATGGGCGACTGAGAATAAAGATATAAAGGCAGTTGTTTTTCAGGGTCGATTCACCCGGTGGTAGTGCCCTTGCTTCAGATATTGTTGCTGAGGCGTTAACGAAATGTCAGAAAAAGAAGCCGGTAATTGTTTCGCAGGGCGCAGTTGCCGGCTCCGGGGGATACTGGTTGTCAATGTATGGAGATAAAATAGTTGCCTCGCCTTTTACGATAACTGGTTCAATCGGTGTCATTGGATTATGGCTATACAATAAAGATTTCAAAGAACGACTCGGATTATCGACTGATTTTGTAAAAGCAGGTGAACATGCCGACCTCGGCTTTGGATTTACTTATCCATTCCTCGGACAGTTACCTGATAGAAATTTGACGGAATCCGAGAAACAAAAAATGGAAGAATCAATAAAATCGCTTTACCAAGAATTTGTGCCGAAAGTTGCCAGAGGTAGAAACAAAAATACTGCTGAGATTGAAGAAATTGCCCAAGGCAGAGTATGGTCCGGAATACGAGGTAAGGAAATTGGACTTGTAGATACAGTTGGTGGGATTGAAACGGCAATAATGATCGCAAAAGAAAAGGCACATGTTCCTTATAATGAAGATATCACAATCATTGAGTTACCAAAACCACAGCCAATTGCCCCCGATTTATTCCAGCCCAAAATAATTGGAACAAATGAAGAGTACGCTGAATTTATAAAATACCTCCAGTTCCTTACCGAACACAATGGTCAGGCATTGTTGATTATGCCTCTGGAAAGTTTTATGCAAGGCAAAAAAAGTTACTTAAAATAATCAAACGGGAATTTTAGAATACCGAATTTGGCAAGTAAAAAAACAAAAATGGTGTAAAGAATAGAAATTAGCAAATTTTTTGCCAACCCATTTCGCTTTTTGCCTTCTTTCTCAACAAATTGTTTGATACTACGGTGAATCAAAATAAGGCCCAGCGCATTTGTCATCCAGTAACAAACAATCATCATCGGGAAAAAAAGCCTTTTTGAAATCAAACCAAATGGGAATGCAAAGATATAAGCAATAGGCAGATTTATGATTATATCATTCCACCAGGAAAGGGGCGAGAGGAGGTAACCGACGAAAAGAAGAAAACCACTTTTAATTTTTTTTCTCATAGGGATTATACCAAACAGTCTTTATACAGTCTATAACTCTTTCTTGGCGGATTTCTCAAGAATATTTAAAATCACAGGATTTTTTAAAAGCGACATCACCTGTTCACCAATCTTAAAATCATGCTGACGCACTTTATCCAGAAATAATTTCACCCGCTTATAACTTGGCTCAATTTTTTTTAATTCTTTCTGAATATCCCTTATCTCTTCAATCAAAATTTCTTTTATATCATCGCTTATTTGTTCATCCGTATTTATTCTATCAATCAAAAGATTAAATTCCTTAAATATATTTATCTGCATTGCAGATGTATCACGCGTTAATGGGAATACAATATCAAATTGGTAATCATCCTCCACCAAATCAACACCCTTACTTGTTATACGGGCACCAACGAAAAGACTACCTTCCAGTGGCTTTTGAAGTTCAATATAACCTTTCTCTTCAAGATAAACAATATTAAAATTTAGCGTTTTTAGGTCGATATTCAAAGCCTCTTTGAATTCTTTGGGTGTAATCCGATAATATGGATGTTCTTTGAATTTTTCGTAGGCCATTTCCAGAATTTTACGTCTTATTTCAATGTTTGTCATTTTATACTCTCAAAAAACTTACTGAAGCCATATTTGGAATATCAGCCCACCGCGATCGATGATAAAATACTTATTTTTAAAATCCCCGAGAGCCTTTTTAAAATCATCTTTATTCTTTATCCTTGTGTCGCCAATACGCAGAATGACATCACCTGGTGAAAAACCCAATTTTTCACCAATGCTTCCAGGTTCTACTTTTGTTACTACAACACCTTGTTTATAACCTAAATCAAACTTCTTTATTAAGTACAGATTAATATCTTCAACATAGATACCCAGTCGTGAACCAATGCCGATCGGTTCTTGAAATTCTTTTACAATTAAATTGATAGATAAAGAATCTTTATTTCGATAAAGTGTAATATGCATCGTATCTCCAACAAAGGCATTCGCATTAATTCTGTCCCAGGCCGAAGTACTATTTATCACTTCATTATTTAACATAATAATTCGGTCGCCCTCTTTTACTCCCGCAAAATAAGCAGGACTGCTGGGTTCAACATTACTCACCAACACCCCCCGCTGTTCAATACCCATTGCCTCGGCAATTTCCGGTGTAATATCCTGAACCCATATCCCGATCCAGGGTGTTCTTATTTTACCAAACTTTTTTGTCTCGTTGATAAATTTTTTTACCACATTTATCGGTCGGGCGAATCCCACACCTTCTGAACCACCACTCGAAGTAAAAATAAAGGTATTTATTCCAATAACCTGTCCCAAAATATTCACCAGCGGTCCACCTGAATTACCGGGATTGATTGCAGCATCAGTTTGAATCATATCTTTGTAGATTCTGTCTTCATAGGTTGACTTAATGGCACGGTTAAGCGCCGAGATGACACCAACAGTCACAGTTGGTCTTGTATCTTCGAGTAAAAAGCCAAAAGGATTGCCTAATGCAATTACCCATTCGCCAATCATTAGGTCATCCGAATTTCCCAATTCAGCATATGGCAAGTCTTTGCCATCAATTTTTAAAAGTGCCAGATCAAGAGCATGATCCATTGCCACAATCCGCGCTTTGAATTGCCGTGCATCCGGTAGCGTCACGCTTATCTCGGTGGCATTGGACACCACATGTTCATTGGTCAATATGTATCCATCTTGAGAAATAATCACTCCTGAACCGAGGCTTTTGACCCGCTGGCGATAACGCTGTTCGGGGAAAAAATCACCAAAAAATCTCTGGAAAAATTCATCATTGAAAGGCGAAACACTAATAATTCTTGTCTGAATAACAGTTATAGAGACAACTGATGGTCCCACCTTATTCGCGGCAAGAACTATTGCATTCATTCGCTGTTTAGAAATCTCGTCGTTTAGACTTACAAGACGCAAGTAATCTAATCCATTATCGCGCTTACTTATTTTAAATTGATTGTATAAAAATATACAAAAAAGACATACTCCAAATCCAAGTAATCCAGCAACAATTTCTCGTTTTTTCATACTATTATTACTTCCTTTATTGGATCTTTAATCATTTACTAATTTTCTTCTGCCAGTCTTCAAGAAATCTTGTAATTCCGACATCCGTAAGCGAATGTTTTATTAGTTGGGTAAAAACTTTATAAGGTATGGTACAGATATCAACTCCCAAAAGCGCTGCCTGACGCACATGTTCGGGATGTCTTACTGAAGCAAAAATTATTTTGGTTTTAAAATTATAATTTCTATATATCGTCAATATGTCATTAACAACTTCAATACCAGGATTCCCAATATCGTCCAGCCTTCCTACAAAAGGACTCACATATGCGGCGCCTGCCTTTGCTGCGAGCAGAGCCTGATTGGAAGAAAAAACAAGGGTCATATTAACATTGATACCTTCTTTTGCCAGAATTTTTGTTGCCTTCAATCCATCCACGGTGCAGGGTATTTTTATTACAACATAATTACTTATTTTGCTTAAATCAACTGCTTCTTTCACCATTTCGTCTGCCTTCAGACTCAAAACCTCACCACTTACCGGACCCCCTACAATATCGCATATTTCCTTTAATATCATTTTATAATCGCCCTTCTCTTTAGCCATGAGCGAAGGATTCGTCGTGACACCATCGAGAATCCCCCATTGAGCAATTTCTTTTATTTCATCCAAATTTGCCGTATCAAGATATAATTGCATTATCATCTCCTTTCAAATATCTACCGATATTTCTTAATATTTTACTTCGACTAAATATAAACCCTGGGCTGGGGCAAAATAAATTCCGTTCAGTTTACCTGAAAAAATTTTTTCTACATCATCAGGGGTGAATCTGCCCCTGCCTACATCCACCAAAAATCCCACAATTCCACGGACCATTTTTCTTAAAAATCTATCGGCCTCTACATTAATTATAATATCAACATCCACTTCTGTCAATGATAGATTTAATATATTGCATATCGTGTTTTTTTCACGTATTTCCAAGTCATTATCACTTGAAACAGAAAAATTTTTAAAATCATGTTCGCCAATAAAATATTTTAAAGTTTCTCTCATTAATTTGAGGTCCAGGATGTAATCAACGAGCCAGTAATATCTCCTTTTTATCGGGGAAAATTGGCGCATAATCTTGTATTGATATATTTTACTATGGGCAGAAAATCGTGCATGAAAATCAAGAGATACTTCCTTAATTTCTTTTATATAAATATCTTCTCCAGTGCACGCATTTAATCCACTCCTGAGTTTTTCGCAGGGGATTTTAGAATTAGTTTTGAAATTTGCCACCTGGGCAAGGGCATGGACTCCATGATCAGTTCTGCTGGCACCGACAATCCTCGTATTTTCACCGGTCACATTTACTATTGCCATTTCAATCTCACCTTGCACGGTCCTTTTGTCTGGTTGATATTGCCAACCGTAGAAATCTGTGCCCTCATATTCAATTATTAATTCTAGATTTCTCATCTTTAATCAAATTATTCTAATAATCATGCAAGTGGCAGAACAATCTTGAAGGTCGCGCCTTTGCCTATTTCGCTCGACACTTCGATATTACCGTTGTGGGCTTCGATAATCTTCTGGGCAATGGAAAGTCCCAATCCTGTACCCCCTTTTTTGGTTGTATAAAATGGTTGGAATATCTTTTTTAAATCCTTTTTTGCTATCCCCGGACCTTGATCCGTTATTTCTATCCAACCAAATTTATTATTATAATTTGTTTTTACAAAAATCTTTTTGCCCGTGTCACTCACTTCACAGGCATTAATGAGAATATTTACAACTCCGGATTTTAGCCGGTTTAAATCCGCCATAATCTCAAAATCTACCCCCTCCCTTATAAACTCAAGTTTCTTATCGCTAAATTGCGGAATAATATCAAGCAATGCTTCATCGATAACATCACTTACTTTGGTTCGATATGTTTTTTTGGGAACGAACTGGGCAAAATTCAAAAAATCAGTAACAATTTCATTCAACCTGATCGATTCTTTGAGCGCCATTTCAATGAATGGCTTTGTTGATCTTGGAATTTTTGATTTTGCGATAACTTCCAGTGCACCTCTTATTGAAGCAAGGGGATTGCGAATTTCATGGGCTAATGAACCGCCGAGTTCGGCAAGCATCTTTGTCTGTTTAGATATCCGAGATGCCTCTTCTAATTTTTTTATTTTGGTTAAATCCTGGAGAATTGCAAGTGCCCCCTGCCGTTCACCAATAAGGGAACAGGAAAGTAAGAAAAAAGTATTTTTAATTTTTAACTCCCTGACATTATCAATACGCTCAGGGTTCCTTAAGAATCTCGCTAAATAAAGATGAACATAAGCACGAATATCATCTTCTTCATTAATATTTGTATAAATGATTGACCCGGCATTATCAATAACCAGAATCCCTGAAGGCAAATTTTTTACAATTTCTTCAGTCGTCAGATTTAATTTTCTCAATTCTTCGGTTCTTAGACGATAACGTTCCGATAACCAGCCACTTAAAATTGCGGTGAATAAAAATAAAAGTGAAAATAGATAGAATTGTTGAATTACATATCGGGCTTGAAGTGACTTTTCATTTATCTCAAAGAGCATTAAAACCAAAAAACAAAAAACTGAGATTAAACTTATTATATATGCCCCTTTTCTATAAAGATAGATAGCGGAGGCAATGATTAACAAGACATATAGCAGAGGAAAGAGACTCTCCATGCCTCCAGTAAAATGGATTATTACTGCGATAAGCGGAACGTCAATTATTAATAAAATATAAGTAAGAATTTCTGATTTTATCAATCTGTTAAAAATTAAACATAATAATGAGATTAAAAAATAAATTAAAATAATAAACCAATGTGTTATTGGAACTTTGTAGTAAACGGGATATGATGAACTGAGCAGAATAAAAGTAATAACCAGGGGATGAAGAAGAATAAGCCCCGTCAAAGGATTTATAGTCTTTTTAAACATGTACGACAAAATCAAGCAGCAGGCATTAGTAGTTTATATCTAACCTGCTACTTGTTTCTTTTTTAATAGACTTATTCGGTAATTGTTGAAGCCAGCTGGAATATCGGAAGATACATTGAAATCACAAGAAATCCAACTACTCCACCCAGCACCACCATAATGATCGGTTCAAGTGCATTAGTAAGATTTTCTACCGCCTGATCAACTTCCGCATCATAAAAATCGGCCACTTTCGAAAGCATATCATCAAGTCCACCTGATGCCTCACCGATTGCAATCATTTGTGTAACCATAGGCGGAAATACTGCAGTTTTAGAAAGGGGATCAGCAATATTCTCTCCACCCTTGATTGAAACTCTGGCTTTCAATATTGCATCCTCAATAACCCAGTTACCGGCACTTTTAGCAGTAATCTCAAGGGCATCAATGATTGGGACACCGCTGGAAAGTAAAGTAGAAAGGGTCCTCGAAAATCGCGCAATCGCCTGTTTTTTTATTAAATCACCAAACACCGGTGTTTTTAAGAATAATGGGTCTAAAGCCTTGGCACCAGATTCAGTCTTATGCCACCGGCGGATGATTGTGAATAATAATATCAACCCAATCACCAATGGTAATGCGGCAACTTTCATAAAGTTTGAAATCTTGATAACGAGCTGTGTCATTGCCGGCAATTCCCTTCCTACACCCTCATACATTTTTGCAAAAATGGGGATCACAAAGATTAATAAGACGGCAATTGCAACAACAGCCACCACGCTGATAATTATTGGATATATCATCGCGCCCCGTATCTTTCGCTGTAATGCTACTGTTTTTTCAAGGTATGTTGCCAAACGTTGAAGAATAGTATCGAGTGCACCACCGGTCTCACCGGATTCAACCATATTGACATATAGATTATCAAATGCCTTGGGTTGACGCCTTAATGCATCGGCCAGAGAAAGGCCACCTTCAACATCAGTACGTACTTCGTCAAGCACCCTTTTTAACCCCACGCTTTCAGTCTGTTTTGAAAGAATTTCAAGACAGTTAAGTAATGGCAAACCAGCGCCTAACATTGTAGCAAATTGTCTTGTGAATACTGATAAAGCCCTTTTTGAAATTCGTCCGCCCAAGAAGGCGAATCCCTTTTTATCCTCTTTTATTTTTATTGAAGTTGGAATTATTTTTTTCTGGCGTAGTGCTGCAACAACATCAGCCTGTGACTGAGCCGTAAGTTCGCCACTGGCTGAAGCACCTGTTGCCGTCCTACCCTTCCAGACAAAGGTTGGCATAAAACCTCCTTTTATTTACTAAATGTTCAATCATTTAGACCTCTAATAATCGATTATCATAAGACTATCCTAAAACAGGAGATTTCTGTTCGACCATATGTTCGAATTCTTCGATGTTTGGCGAGTAATCAAAAGCAGTCTCAAGCGTAATCAGTCTTTTAGCATATAGATTATACAATGCTTGATTCATAGTCTGCATTCCATATTTCTGTCCGGATTGAATCATTGAATAAATTTGATGTTCTTTACCATCACGAATAAGTGCTCTTATCGCTGGAGTAGCAACCATTACTTCCGCAGCAAGCACACGCCCACCACCAATCTTGGGCAACAATTGTTGTGTTACCACACCTTCAATGACAAAGGCAAGCTGTGAACGAACTTGTCCCTGTTGATGGGATGGGAAAATATCGATTATTCTATGGATTGACTCGGCTGCTGAATTTGTATGAAGTGTAGCAAGTGTTAAATGTCCGGTTTCCGCAATGGTAAGAGTAATTGCTATTGTTTCCAAATCACGCATTTCACCTACCATAACCACATCCGGATCTTCCCGCAAAACATATTTCAGGGCATTGGCGAAGGATTTCGTATCACTTCCCACCTGTCGCTGATTAACTATTGCTTTTTTATGGCGGAAGAGATATTCAATTGGGTCTTCTACGGTAATGATATGACATCTCCTATCGCTATTAACTTTATCAATTATTGCTGCCAGGGTAGTAGATTTTCCACAACCCGTAGGGCCAGTCAATAAAATTAGACCTTTAGGACGACTCGCAAGTTCCTGAACCACCGGTGGAATTCCAAGTTCTTTAAATCCACGAATTTCAAATGGAATTGTCCTTATTGCCGCAGCAATACTACCTCGCTGTTGGAAACAATTTCCCCTAAATCTTGATAAACCAGCAATACCGAATGAAAAGTCCAGTTCCCATTCCATTTCAAATTTTTTCTTCTGCTGGTCATTCAAAACACTGTAAACAAGTTGCTGGATCAACTCGGGGGTCATCACTTCATAGTTGGTTGGCACAAGTTCACCATCAATTCTGAGCATCGGTGGTGCGCCTGTGGTTAAATGCAAATCAGTTGAATTGCGCTGTACCATTTCTTCTAATAATTGTTTCATTGTTACGGGCATCGTGCCTCCTTATCCTGTCTCATATCTTCCGCAGAAAGCGGACAGATAATATTATCATAATGATGCGGTCTCACGCATTAACTCTTCAATTGTGGTGACACCCTTTTTTACTTTCTCTATGCCATCGTCACGAAGGGTTTTCATCCCTTCTTCTTTCGCCTGCCGGGCTACTTCATCACTTGAGGCACCCTTTAAAATCATTGCCCTAATTGTAGGCGAAATAGGCATCACCTCATAAAGTCCAATTCTTCCTTTGTAGCCTGTCTGACCGCAATTCGAACAACCCTTGCCTTTATAAACAATCCCATCAGGAAATGTCTCGGGCGGGATATTGGCATCTTCGAGCAATTTGGGGCTTACCTTTATTGGTTCTTTGCAATTAGGACAGATCCTTCTGACCAGACGCTGTGCCTGAATTAATATCAAGGCACTGGCAACGAGATAGGGCGGTATGCCCATATCAACTAAACGGTTAATTGTTGTCGGTGCGTCATTGGTATGGATTGTAGAGAAAACAAGATGGCCGGTCAGTGCGGCACGGATACCAATTTCAGCCGTTTCAGTATCACGCATTTCCCCCACGAGGATGATATTTGGTGCTTGACGCAAAAAGGCCCTCAGAGCCGCAGCAAAGGTTAAACCAATTTCCTCATGGACCTGAATCTGGTTGATACCGTGAATATTATACTCAATTGGATCCTCAATAGTCATAATCTGTCGGTCCGGTTTATTAAGCCGCTGGAGAGTGGAATAAAGTGTGGTGGTCTTGCCACTTCCCGTGGGACCGGTAACAAGAATAATACCGTAGGGACTTTCTATTGCCTTCAAAAATTTTTTCAATGCATCATCACTAAATCCCAATTTTGTTAAATCAAGCATCAAGGCGCTGCGGTCCAGAATTCTCATTACAACTTTCTCACCATAAAGTGTTGGGATGACTGAAACCCGGAGGTCTATCATCTTGTTACCAACGAGAATATTAATTCTTCCATCTTGGCATAACCTGTGCTCAGCAATATCCATTTTTGCCATCAACTTTAATCTGGTGATTATACCCGCCTTTAAGTTATATGGGGGAGATTGTTGTTCTCTAAGCACCCCATCAATTCTGAAACGAATCCTAAGTTGTTTTTCAAATGGTTCAATATGAATATCTGAAGCACCTTTATTTACTGCATCTGCAATATAAAAATTCACCAGTCTTACTACCGGACCGCCCTCGGCATCTGCCCTGAGTTTTGCTTCTTCCACTTCCTCTTCCATACCTGTGTCTAACAATTCAAGATCTTCTATCCCAAGCTCTTTTGGACCCGTCTCTGCTTTTACTTCGGCCAGACTTGTATCCATTTTATAATAACGGCTTAATGCCTCTCTTATACTCGTCTCTGAAGCAAGAACGGGATTTATTTCCATGCCGGTGATGAATCTCAAATCTTCAATTGCGCTGATATCAGTAGGATCAACCATTGCTACAGTCAATGTCCTTCCTTTTCGGTCAATAGGTATAACTTCATAATGGTAAGCCTTTTCAGCGGGAATTAATTTCAAAATCGTTTCTGAAGGAATTATATAATCAAGATCAGTAACCTCCATATGATAGAGGTTGCTTAACTGTGCTAAAAGTTTGTTTTCCGGAATAAAGCCCAATCTTACCAGGACACTTACAAGTCTCTGCCCGGTTTCTTTCTTTTCTTGCATTGCCTGGCGTAATTGTTCTTCTGTAATTAAATTATTTTTCACCAAATATGCACCCAATCTTTCTTCCATTTTATTCCACCCTCGTTTCTCTTATCACCTCTTCTACCGTAGTCAAACCCTGACGTAGCTTTTCTAAAGCCGAACCACGGAGTGTAAGCATTCCTTCCTCAACCGCTACCTTTTCGATATCCTCCGCCGGTGCACGTTTTAAAATCAGTTCTCTTATTCGAGCAGTCACAAGCATATTTTCAAATATACCAATTCTCCCTTTATATCCGGTGCCCCTACACTCCTTACAACCTTCACCTTTATATAATGGAAAATCTATTTTATTGGGTTCAATACCGGCATCTAACAAAACTTCTGGCGGATATTTCACTTCGGTTCTGCATTTCATACAAACCTTTCTCAGTAAACGCTGAGAAAGAACTGACAGTAGAGTTGAAGCAATCAAAAAAGGTTCAATATTCATATTCACTAATCTGGTGATAGTCGCCGCTGCCGAGTTTGTATGAACCGTCGATAAAACAAGATGGCCAGTTAAGGATGCACGAATCGCAATTTCAGCAGTTTCAAGGTCACGGATTTCGCCCACCATTATGATATTAGGGTCCTGACGCAGATAGGCACGCAGTGCTGAGGCAAAAGTTAATCCAATTTTTTCATTCACCTGTAACTGGTTTATGCCCATCAATGAATATTCAATAGGGTCTTCGGCTGTTGTTATATTAATACCAGGGTCGTTTAATTCAGTAAGCGCAGAATAAAGTGTCGTGGTTTTACCCGAACCGGTAGGGCCGGTTACGAGGATAATCCCATACGGGGTCTTTATTGCCCGGCGAAATGTTTTTAAAGTACTTTCTTCAAATCCTAAAAGGTCAAGGTTTAACTGAATCGTTGAACGGTCAAGTAATCGGAGTGCAATTTTTTCACCAAAGAGTGTGGGTACTGTAGAAACACGGATGTCAATAATCCTGTTATGTACCCGTGCCTTAATTCTTCCATCCTGTGGTAATCTCTTCTCTTCAACTTTTAATTTCGCCATAACTTTAATAACCGTTGCTATGGCACGATTCATCTTTTTAGGAGGTTTCAAAACCTCATGTAGGATACCATCAATACGATATCGAACTCGCATTTCATTTTCGTAAGGTTCAATATGGATGTCCGACACATTCTGTTCAACAGCATCGCTTATTATTTTACTCACCAGTTTAAGGGCAGGACCACTATCGGCATCATCCACAACATTTGACAGGTCTTCCTCCTCCTTTTGCTGGACCACTTCATCCATAACTTTAACTGATGTCTCACCCGCCTCTGCGGTTTCTAACTCGTACATTACATCCGCAAGCATTTTTTCAACATGATAATGTTCGTTGATTATCCTTATTATTGCATCTTCAGATGCAACAAGTGGTTCAATATCGTAACTTGTGGCAAATTTGATATCTTCTATTGCGTTCATATCGCCGGGATTAACCATCGCAAGACTCAAGGTTCTGCCCAATCTCTTTACTGGCACCACGAGATATTTGGCAGCAATATCACTGGGGACTAATTTCAAAATATTAGGGTCGAGCTCCAATTTTCTTAAGTCGATTGATTTCACACCAAAATGAATTGATAACGCCCTTAATAAATCTTCTTCTTTTAAGTATCCCAACTTTATTAGAGTCGAAC
>CBFGJP010000013.1:0-44399 GCA_965649105.1 Caldifarciminota bacterium | reverse complement strand
CGGATAACGGATTTATCATAAGCTTTAGTTACACAAAGATTATCAGCAGGGACTTTATATTTTCCGCTGAGTTTGAATCACTTAATAATCATTCTTCTATTGATGATTTTGATTACATCAGGAATAGCATTTTACTGAACATGCGGTTGACATTCTGATTTGAACAGGGTATAATTCATTTGTGAAGAAGAATCTATTTATTATATTAATTATGATGATCGCCGGTGGTGCTGGCTTTTTTTCTGTTTATTTGAATAATTATTATTTAACAAAGACCTTCCAAAAATCATCTGAAAATACTTTTTATCTTCTTTCGGTCCTTGTGGACCATTATTTATATGAATCAAGAAATACTGAAAAAGAACTAATCAGTGGTATCAAGATAAACGAAATCTTTGATAAAATAGTTGAGTCTTCAGACCTCTTGTATTTTGCAGTTCTGGATGAAAATAAAAAGCCTGTGATTTTCAGCACCTTATACGATGATTATCTGCCCATAAGGGGTGAAGGAAGATATGTAATAAATACACCGGCGGGCAGTATATTTCAGATTGAGCAAAGTTTTTCTGATAAATATTTCATTGCTGGTTTTACATTAAGATTTCTTGAGAAGACCCGACTTACAAATAATATTCTTATCATTTCTATTATCTTAATATTTGCAGTCAGCACTTTGATTCTCTTTGTAAGTGTATTAAAATTTGAGAAATATAAGGTAACAAAAGAAGAAGAAATATTAAATTTGAAAGAAGTCAACGCCCTTACCACCGGATTCAGCCATGAATTTAGAAATTCACTCCATACCCTCTCGCTTCTTACTCGTTCACTTACCGGTGACGAAGCAAAAATCCTGAATACTGAGATTGAAAGAATGAAGGCAGTGATGGATTCTTTCAAATTGTTGAGCAGAACTGAAATAAAAAGAGAAAAGATAGAATTTCAGGATTTGATGAACGAGGTATTTTCTATTTGTAAGGGAATGGTACCTGAAGACGTCGTTATCAAACAGAATATAAATCCAAATCTTGTTATCAATGGTGATTCGGTGCTTCTGACCACGGCCCTGGTCAATCTCGTAAGAAACAGCGTAGAAGCAAAGGCAAAGAATATAATTGTGAGCAGTTATAAAAAGGCGAGCAATATTATAATAGAGATCATTGATGATGGAACCGGGATTGATAAAAACGAAATCAGCCGCATATTTGAACCATTCTATTCTAAAAAAGGGCAGACCGGTCTTGGTTTGTATCTGGTTAAAAAGATAATCACGGCACATTCAGGAAATATTGAAGTATGTTCTGATAACGGCACGAAATTTGTAATCACTTTGAAAGAAGGTAAGATATGAATTTGTTATTGATTGAAGATGAACAGGCACAGCGAATTCTCCTGAAAAAGATTCTTGAAAAAGAAGGATACATAGTAAGTGAAGCAGAGGATGGCAGTAAGGCAATAGGATTATTCACCAATCAAGATTTTGATATTGTCTTACTTGACCAGCGGCTCCCGGATATGAATGGACTTGTGGTGATCGAAAAATTAAAAGAAATAAATCCAATTGTCCCGGTGATAATGATAACCGCTTATGCTAATGTCCAAGATGCAGTCAAGGCAATGAAGATGGGGGCATTCCATTATCTTAACAAACCGGTGGACCCTGATGAATTGCTGATTACAATTCAGAAGGCAGTGGATACGCTCAATCTAAAAAGGGAAAATGAGGAATTGAAGAGACAATTGAGAATAAAATATCAGTTCGACCGGATTATCTATAAATCCGAGAAGATGGAAAAAGTAATGTCCCTTGTCTATCGTGCTGCCCAGAGCGATGCCAGTGTCCTGATCACGGGTGAGAGTGGAACCGGTAAGGAATTAGTTGCCGGTGCGATCCATAACTTATCAAAGAGAAAAGACAAAAACTTTGTTGTCGCACATCTCGCTGCCCTTCCCGAAACTCTAATTGAAGCGGAGCTTTTTGGGCATGAGCGCGGTGCATTCACTGGTGCAGACAAAAAAAGGATTGGTAAATTTGAATTTGCATCCGGGGGCACGATATTCCTTGATGAGATTGGCGAACTTCCACAGACCGTCCAGGTAAAGTTACTCCGCGTGCTTCAAGAGAAAAAGATCACCCGTCTTGGTTCCAATGAGGTAATACCGGTGGACATTAGAATTATTTGTGCAACAAATAAAGTGATTGAAGAAGAGGTAAAAAATGGCAAATTCCGCGATGACTTATATTATCGGCTCAATGTGATAAGGATACATATTCCACCCTTGCGCGAACGCAAGGATGATATCCCTTTGCTCATTGATAACTTTATAAAAATCTATTCCGCACGGGAAAATAAGACGATCAAAGGAATAAGCGATGAGGCATTGAAGGTGATTACAAAATATAATTTTCCCGGCAATATCCGGGAGCTGGAAAATATCATTGAGCGGGCAGTTGTCTTTGCCCGGGGCGATATCCTTACTGTTGATGACCTGCCTGAATATTTGATAGCACAAAAATTATACAATTTGGGAACAGGAAAGTTGAACGAAACAGTGGAAAAGATTGAGAAAGAGATGATTGAATCTGCGCTGAAAAAACATAATAATATTCAGACACGGGCCGCAGAGGAGTTGGGCATTTCTGAACGGGTTTTGAGGTATAAGATGCAAAAATATAAGATTGATGTGAAAAATTTATGAAGCCAAAGAGCCTCATTCTTTTATCCGGTGGGCTGGATTCAACCGTGAGTGCGGCAATTGCGGTTAAAAAGACAAAGCCGATATTTGCCTTGACGATTGATTATGGACAGCGTGCCGCAAGGATGGAAGTCATTTCTTCAAAAAAAATATGCCAGGCTTTGAAAATCAAACATAAAATAATAAAACTACCATTTTTAAAAGAATTCAAAAAGTGTTCTTTAATTTCCAATTATAAATTACCAATTATCTTGAAAAACATCTGGGTGCCTAATCGCAATGCCTTATTCATCAATATCGCTGCATCTTTTGCTGAATACTACAATGCAGATTTGATTGTAACGGGTTTTAATCTTGAAGAGGCAAGGGAATTCCCGGATAATACAAAAAATTTTATAAATGCAATAAATAAGACCCTGCAATTCAGCACATTAAAAAAGATAAAAGTTATAAGTTATGTGGCAAATAATACAAAAAAAGAAATTTATAGACTTGGGTTAAAATATAAAGCCCCTTTACAATACATCTACTCTTGTTATCTCGGGGGCAAAAAGATGTGTGGTAGATGTCCATCATGCAAAAAATTACTTGAGGCAATGAAAGCCCAAGTTCCACTTCGTAAGTGGAAGTCGGGATAGAAAAAGAGGCGCGAAATGCGATGAAATTTCGTTGAGTTCCCGCTTCCACTTACGAAGTGGAGGCGGGAACTTTATCGTAATTCAAATTCAAAAGACCTGTTTATAAATCCTCTGACTGGAGTACCATCCTGAATTGCCGGGGTAAATTTATGTTTCAACCCTGCGCATAATGCTGAAAAATCAAGTTCACTGTGTCCGCTTGATTTGAAAATTTTACACGATAAAACACTTCCATCGGTTTCAATTAGCATCGTTATAATAGTCTTTCCTCCAATCCCTTTTCTTTCCATACTTTCAGGATAAAATGGGGTGGGAGCGCTAACAAGTTTGGGTTTTATCTCTATCTGGTCAAAAGAATAGATCCGTTTTAATATTGGTTTAGGATTTACTGTTATCGTGCCATGGATGATATCATCCGTTATTGTCTTTGCATTGATAAATTCCCAGGTTCTATCATCTTTGATAAGTACTTTTACATTATTAATTCCCAATATAGCAGGTACAGAAAAATTGATTTTTACATCTCTGGATATAATAGCATCCCATTTTCCATTTGGTTTTAATAAAATACTCACGGTATCACCTTCATTTGTATAATCAGTATAATGTAAACCCTTTAAACCAAGTAATTCTGAGATGATGATATATTTTAGTTCATTATAGGATAATGGATATTTGTATAATTCCAATGTCATCAAATTATTTTTCTCATTTTTATAAAACCTTTCAATATCATCAATTGGAATATTATATTTATCAAAAAATTCATAAACAAGCAAATATCCGCATCTCGGTATTTTTTCGTAGCAGATTAAACCGATTTGTGTACTATCCTTAATTAACGCAAATGTGTATAAAACCAAAGGATATTTTAATTTTTCAGCTGGCGCATATGAAACTACCAGATATTCGCCAACCTTAAAATCCTCTTTGGGAACTTCTGGTGTAACCAAATCCGTATAACTACCATGCCATAATATAGTTTTATGCGCACAGAACAGAAAAAGAATGGGCAGTAAGCAAACAAGCGCTGATAAAAATTTAATAAATCTTTCATTATATACCATAATTTATAATTATATTTATTGATGATTATTATGTCAATAGCCTAAATTAAATTATCTTTGAATAATTTGCTTTCTTCGTTAATAGATAAATGTTCAACATTTTCAAGAAGTGAGCTTGAATCGGTGCATAAAATTATTGACATAAATCGATTTATGAATATAATATTTTATGGACGCGGGGAGGTTTAGAGAGGTATATGAAACAATGCAGAAGAATATTGAAGAAATTAAAACGGTAACAGAAAAGATTAATAAATATAGTCCGGAAGACCAGATTAAATTATGCGAAAAGGTAAAATACTTATTTTATGGATTGACTAAGACCCTTGTTGATATTGGCAACAAAATAATTATTGAGAACGATTTTCGGGAACCGATGAATAATGCAGATGTATTTATCAGTCTTGCCGAGCATGATATAATAAATTCCAATCTCATTCCGGGAATCAAAAAGGCAGTTTTTGTTATTCCTAAAGTTATGCAAAGCAATAAGGATGAAGTTGTTGCCATTGTTAAAGAGAGTATGGAATCTATCTGTAAGTGCCTCGATTCATTTGCGGTATATTACGACCTTAAGACTAAAGGGACATAATTTGAAAATTTTTTACTCCATTGTGGTATTTATCTTCGGTTCAGCAATTGGAAGTTTTTTGAATGTATTGATTTATAGAATGCCCAGGGCTCTTTCAATCATAAAACCGGGCTCTTTCTGCCCATATTGCAAGAAATCTATAAAATGGTTTGAAAACATTCCAATAGTGAGTTTCATATTTTTGGGTGGCAAATGCAGACAGTGCAAAAATCCGATTTCTATTCAATACCCTTTGATTGAATTATTAACTGCATTGCTTTTGCTCTGGGCCTTCACAAGATTTTCTTTTAAAGTAAACTTCTTCTTAATTGCCATATTTTTTATAATTCTGATTGTAATTTCAGGCATAGACTTTACACATCAGGTGATTCCGGATGTTTTTTCAATACCCGGAATATTTATTGGATTGATTTATCAATTTTTGAATCACAATTTTTTATCAGGATTGATTGGGACATTGTTCGGTGGAGGAATTATTTTTCTGATGAGGGTTCTGGGTGGATGGGTATATAAAAAAGAGGTGATGGGAATGGGTGATGTATATCTTGTTGCATTGATTGGTGCTTTTGTGGGATTTCCTATGATAATCCCAGCAATATTTATTGCCGCATTGTTGGGCACAATCTTTGGTATGATTTATCTTACAGTCACACATCAGAGTAAGGATAATCCTATCCCGTTTGGTCCGTTTTTAAGTGCCGGGGGTGTTATTGTAACAGTCTTTTATAATCAAATAATACAATTTTTGCGAAATGTAGGAATTTATTTTTGATTAATTTTTCTTGACTTTAGTAATCTTTCCAATGGATATGTATTAATGACATCGTCTTTTTCGAGCCAGCCCCTTCTGCAGGTTGCCACCCCGAATTTCATCCATCTCAGCTCTTCTACACTGTGGGCATCAGTGCCAATACTGACTTTCACACCAAGCTCCTTACATCTCTTCAAATTTACATCATTCAAGTCAAGACGGTCAGGATAGGCATTACATTCTAAGAATGTTTGCGTCTCAGAAGCCTTTTTTATTACCTTTTCAATATCAATCGAGTATCCTTCTCGTTTGGAAATGAGTCTTCCCGTTGGATGTCCGATTATATCGACATACGGATTTTCCATCGCCGCGCAAATTCTTTCGGTTACATTTTTTGAAAATCCCTGATGAATGGATGCTACGACCATATCAAGCTCTTTTAAAATTTTATCGGGATAATCAAGTTTTCCATCGGGCAGTATATCAACCTCAATACCTTTAAGAATTTTAAAATCTTTAAATTTTCTATTCAAATAGTCAATTTCTTCCCATTGTTTGTACAATCTTTCAATCTCAAGTCCATGGGCATATTTTGCCGAACGGGAATGGTCGGTAATCAGAATATACTCATATCCCATCCTCAGGGCAGCAATTGCGAGTTCCTCAATCATCGCGGATGAATCAGAATAATTAGAGTGCATTTGAAGATCACCTTTTATATCAGAGAGTTCAATAAGTTTTGGAATTTTATTTTTTAGTGCAAGTTCTACCTCTCCACGGTCTTCGCGTAATTCGGGTGGAATCCACTGTAAACCAAGTTTTTTATAAACTTCTTCTTCGTTCTCTCCGGCAATGGATTTTTCACCCTCAAAAAGACCATACTCATTGAGTTTCCATTTATTACTTAATGCAATACCGCGTAATTTTACATTGTGTGCCTTTGAACCAGTAAAATATTGTAACGCCGCACCATATGATTTTTTATCAACGATTCTTATGTCAACCTGAATGCCGCCTTGAACAAGTATAGAGCTCTTAGTTTCTCCCGCAGAAATTATCTGTTCTGCTTCTGGATATCTGGTAAATACATCAACAATCTTTTTATGATCTCTTCCTGTTACGAGGATATCAATATCTCCTATTGTTTCTTTCCAGCGTCTTAAAGAGCCTGCCGGTGAAATCTGTGAAATGGGTGCATTCTTTTTAAGGTATTCAACGATATTTGTAGCGATTGATTCAGCAACTGCAATGGAAAAACGCTCATGGCTTCTTTCATACAATTCAATACCTTTTTTTATATTCTCAACCTTTTTTTCACCCATCTGGGGAAGTTTTGCCAGACTTCCATCCGCAATAACTCTCTTTAAATCCTGTAGATTTTTAACACCGAGGTGTTTATTGGCAAGGGCAAGTGTCTTAGGCCCAAGATTCTGAATATTTAATAATTCAAGCAGGGATGTAGGGATTCCTTTTGTTGCCTCAATATACTTCTGCATTTTTCCTGTCTTTAAATACTCTTCAATCTTCTTTGCCATACCCTCGCCAATACCGGGTAAATTTTTCAGCCTTTCATTCTTTACGAGTTCCTCAATATCCTCGGTTAATTCTTCAATGACCCTTGCTGCCTTTCGATATGCAACCACACGGAACACATTTTCTCCTTTATACTCAAGTGCATCCGCAATCTGATTAAAGATAGCAGCAATCTCCCTATTCTTTTTCATTATTAAATTATAGCCAACAGAACTATTCTGTCAATAAAGTATCTCGCTTACCACACTGTTGGCAGGAGCACTTAGATGGTTAAGAACCAAGGAGTACAATACTTTGCCATTGCACTCCTGCTGAAATTTATCGCTGGATTTAAGTTTTTCTAAAGTTGAATATTATAAAACTGAGGGAGGCAAGATTATATCAATCTTGAAAAGATTATTTTTTTTGTTATAATCGTTAATGATTGATAATGCGGTCAGAATTTTAAAGAATGCAAAAAAATTATTCGTTCTTACCGGCGCCGGAATTTCTGCAGAGAGTGGTATTCCCACATTTCGGGGCAAGGATGGATTGTGGAAGAATTTTTCAGCAACGGACTTGGCGACACCTGAGGCATTTGAAAGGAATCCAGAATTAGTCTGGGAATGGTATCGGTGGCGCCAGGAGATCATTTCTAAGGCAGAGCCCAATTCCGCGCATTGGGTACTTGTAGAGTTAGAAAATTATTTTGAAAAATTTTTACTTTTGACTCAAAATGTTGATAATCTCCACCAGCGTGCCGGGTCAAAGAATGTGTTAGAATTGCACGGTAATATCTTCAGGACCAGATGTCTTAAATGCGGAAGGATTGATAGGATTGAGAATGCAAGGATTGAAAAAATGCCATATTGCCGGTGTGGAGGATTGTTAAGACCGGATGTTGTCTGGTTTGGTGAGGCGATTCCCCAGGATGTATGGCAGAAGTCCATTGAATTTTTAATTTCCGCAGATGTGGCTATCATCTGCGGGACATCTGGTGTTGTCTGGCCGGCTGCCGGAGTTCCTGAGATTGCCAGAAACTATGGAGTAAAAACGATTGAAATAAATATTGAGCCCACACCGATAACACCGATTATGGACTTAAGTATTATCGGCCCCGCGGCAAAAATCTTACCGGAGATAGTAAAAAAATTAACCC
The DNA here is from genome assembly GCA_965649105.1 of Caldifarciminota bacterium. Taxonomy (GTDB): domain Bacteria; phylum Hydrothermota; class Tepidihabitantia; order SM23-42; family JAOAFX01; genus JAOAFX01. The sequence goes on along the minus strand of CBFGJP010000013.1, from coordinate 35,986 downwards.
TTGACTAATACCAAAATATCGCTATAATGTATTGCGTTGGGTCATTAGCTCAGGTGGCAGAGCATCGGATTTTTAATCCGGTGGCCGCAGGTTCGAATCCTGCATGACCCATTTTATTTATGAGAAAACCTCAAATTTCAAGCACCAAATCCCTAATAATTTATAAAATCCAAAATTTCAATGCAAAAACAAGAGGACCAAACTTCACAAAAATATTTTTTTATCATTCAAGATTTTTCATCTGGCTATTGAATTTAATAAATCTCCTTTATTCTGCAGAGACTAATAAGCAAACAAAGTTCGTTCATTTCTTCTATTCTCCTAATTGTGGGCATTGTATGGAAATTCTTCTTGATGATATACCAAGATTACAGAATAAATACGATTTTGAATTAAAAAAATACGACCTGAATAACCTTGATAATTACAAATTGCTTGAGAAGATGGAAAAAGAAAAGAATATCCAGAATATCGGCGAGGATTTACCTGTAGTGTTTATTGGTGATTCTGTATTTTATGGACCGAAAGAAGTCAGGGAAAGAATTGAACCGTTGTTAAAAAAATATACAAAGATAAAGAAGCCTGTCATAAAAGATGATACAACTACAACAAAGGCCGATACATTAAAGGTTGAAAATGGAAAGATAAATTTATATTATTTTTATCAACCTACCTGTCCTGAATGCAATCGCGCAGAGGTATTGCTCAATGGTTTGGCAAAAAGGTATCGGAGTCTGGTTGTTTATCGCCATAATATCTTTGAAGATAAAAGTAAGATTTTCTATGAAGGACTTGCTGATTGGCAAAAAATTCCTGAAGATAAAAGATTGATTGTGCCGGCAATATTTATTGGTGAAGATTACATTATACAAAATATTTCTGCTGAAAATTTAGAAAATCTTGTGCTAAAGTATTCCGCAGGGAGCCCAAGGCTTGATACATTAAAATTTACCAAAGCCGAAAGTAGCATTATAGAAAGATTTTCTAAACTCTCTATAATCGGGGTAATGATTGCAGGACTATTGGACGGTGTTAATCCCTGTGCCTTTGCCACAATAATTTTCTTTATAAGTTATCTATTATTTATCGGACGCCATAGAAAAACAATAATTACGATGTCTATCTCTTTTATTATTGCGGTATTTCTATGCTATCTCGCCATTGGACTTGGTGCGTATGTTGTTTTGAATGTAGTAACCGGGATAAGAATAATTGGACGGATAATATTTTTATCATTTGGTATTCTGGCAATCATCCTTGGTGTATTGAGCCTGTATGATTATTTTGTTGCCCGCACAGGAAATACAAATAAGATAATTCTACAACTACCACTCGTAATCAAACAAAAAATCCATAAAGAAATAAAAGAAAAGACTGGTATAGGTGGGATTATAATTGGCTCATTCATTGCTGGTATTCTCATCTCATTTCTTGAGTTTGGCTGCACCGGGCAGGTTTACCTTCCAACGATAACATTCGTTGTTTCAAGGGGGAATTTAGGAATAAAGCCAACTTTGATATTGATTATTTATAATATTATGTTCATACTCCCTTTAATTATCATCGCTATTCTTGCTAATGTTTTTTCCCGTGACAGTGTTACAGATTATCTATCAAAAAGGATTCCAATTATTAAGCTTTTGACAGCATTTCTCTTTTTCGGACTTGGAATTATATTGATACTTTCATGAGACCTATCCAAATTGTAGTCATCATTTTATTTATAATTCTTTTATTTATTATTATAAAATTAGTGCCGAACGAGAAGAAAAATTTAATACGAGACATAAACAAACTTAAAAGTGCTGTGGAAAGAGAAGATGCAAATACAGTCATTAAATATCTTGATAAAGGCTACCTTGATAAACACAATCTTAATTTTGACGGCTTACATTCCATTATAAATGAATTCTTTAGTGCTGCAGATTCAATCAATATAATGATGTCAGGATTAAAGGTCTGGATTGACTCAACGCTTAATAACACCATTTATGCCCATTGTAGCCTTGGATTGAGGGTGATTGCAAAATATGAGAACGAAAAAGTGCTCGTCTTTGGTGGTGTTATACAACCTGCCTCAGTAAAAGGATATTTCAGGAAACAAAGAGAAAGTTATAAAGTATATTCAGCAGATTATTAAAATGAAGGTATGGATTAACGAAATAATCTCAGAGATAAAGAAATTTGATGTAGAGGTTCTGGTTATTATCTGCTATTCAAGTTTTATACTGTTGTTTTCGCTTTATCTTAAGCGAACAAGGATATTCTTTCCTAATGAGCTATTCTATGAGAAGTTGCTTGTGCTGGGAATAATTTATGCCATTTCACCAATAATCCCGATGGTTCTTTTTAAAAACAAGCCAAAAGATTATGGAATAAGAATCGGCGATTTTAAAGTCTGGGCAAAAGATGTTTTAATAACTCTCTGTATAATGATTCCGGTACTTCTAATTGCCTTTTTGTTTACCAATTTTAAAACAGTGTATCCACTTTCACATACTGCCCGAAGAGGAGTTAATAATCTATTAATCTATGAATTTGTTCACTTATGCTATATGTTTGGCTGGGAACTATTCTTTCGTGGGTTTATGCTCTTTGGTCTTTCAAAAAAGATTGATAATAGAATGGCAATTTTAATCCAGACAATTCCCTTTGCCTTAATGCATTATCGCAAGCCGCCGTTAGAGGCTTATGGTTCAATCATTGCAGGAATTTTTTTAGGCATAATTGCAATTCGTGGAAAAAGTTTTCTCCCCTGTGCAATACTGCATTTTCTGGTGGCATTAATTGCTGACATATTAGGATTCGTGTTTTAGAGTATCTATTTCGGAAGTTAATCACATTATCTAAGTGCGGTTTGAAAGTGCCCTTTTAAGGGTACTTAAAAATTGAGACGACCATTACGCCAATTGGCATAATGGCGTATACCTAATGTGATTATCCGCGAAGTGTTAGAATTTGAAAAATTACAAAACCCAATAATTATACGTGCATTATTCACACTCAATATCATAACTAAGGGCGTGGCGATCCCTGAATTGTACGATAGCAAATGAGATTGCTGCGGGACTTCGTTCCTCACAATGAAAGAAAGAAAAAATCAGTGTGACAAAATTTTTGTATACAGGGTAAACTCTGCCATTAATTTTGATTGGGATTTATTTCTTGCAAATATGGAAATACTCTTCGCTATGAATTATTTAAGAAATGGGGACCAGTCAGGGGCGTAGGCAACAATCCCCTGGGTCAATTTGCGCTGCCTTGTGCCATCCCAGTTCATAGTCCAGAGTTCATACTGACCGGTGCGGTTTGAGATAAAGACAATATGCAAACCATCCGGTGACCAGGATGGCTCTTCGTTATTGCCTTCAAAGGTCAATTGAATCGGCTGGAAGTCATTCGGGTCTGTTACACAGACCTGCTGGGAATAGTCTGATTGTCTTGATACATAGGCAATCAAATCTCCCCTTGGTGACCAGGCCGGTGATGTATTATAATCGCCATGGAATGTGAGTCTACGGACATTTGTGCCATAAATATCCATAATATAAATCTGTGGCATACCGGAGCGGTCAGATACAAATGCAATTTCACGACTGTTAGGAGAGAATACTGGTGAACAGTCAATTGCGCGGTTGTTTGTTAGTCTGTATAACTGTTTGCTCTCTAAATCAAGTAGGTAAATCTCGGCGTTGCCATCTTTTGTTAGGGTGAGGGCAATCTTTGTGCCATCCGGTGACCAGTCAGGTGCATAATTCAACCCGGCATGGGTTGAGATAATCGTCAGGGTCTTTTGATTGAGGTCAAGCAAATTAAGGTTGAGGCGGTCTTTTATATAAGTAGAGTATAGAATTCTGCTACCATCCGGTGCCCAGCAGGGGAAGAGATTGAAGTTGTTGTTTTTTGTTAACTGCGTAAAATTGTAGCCATCGTAGTCAATCATTGCCAGTTCTTTGCCTGCACCGGAACGATATGAAAAGACAATCTTTGTTGTGGATATTCCCTTTTCACCGGTGATGGTCTCAATTATCTTATCAGAAAGGGTGTGTGCATAGTGCCTCAATTCTCCACTTATCGGTGAAGAAAATTCACCAATCTTTTGTTTTGTTTCAAAGTCAATGAGACTTATCACGAGATTAGGCTCTTTTCCTGATGCCCTTATTATTACACCGCTCTTTTTAGGATTTCCGGTTAGTGCATTTGTATCGGATAGTATTTCAAAATATAAAGAATAGTCAAGATCAGATTTTATTATTGACTCTATATTTTTTATTTTTGTAACAAAATCCGGTGTGCCCTGGAGATTGAATGGTTCAATGATTAAATTCGTCTTTCCACCCGCATAATCGGTGAGCCGCAAATAGACCTCCTGGGCAGATGAAGAACTAGCTATTAAGAGCAGAAAGATGATAATCTTTTTAATCTCTTTCATACACCTCAGCCCCTCGGCACAAAAAGGGGGAATATTTTATCCCGGTAATTTTAGCGAACACATCCATACCTTACACCTTCTCTTACTATAACTTCAAAGGTATCATTCTGCTCATTGAAATTTATCTGACCTTCAAAACCGACCTTTTTTCTGATAACTGGTATAAGTGATTTTTTGATTTCAATACCAACACTATTACGCCCCAATTCACGCGCTACCTTCATTGTCGTGCCGCTCCCAACAAATGGATCCAAAACAGTCTCTCCTACATAAGAAAATAACTTTATTATCCTATATGGCAGTTCTTCTGGAAATGCAGCAATTTCTTTTTCTAGTTCTGACCCGGGTAATACATTTACCATTTCCCATAAAGTCATATACCACTTATTATTAGAGAACTCTTTTATATCAATCTTTGATGCTTCTCTAATTTCTTTAGGAATTGAACGATAATTAAACTTCCCCTTCTGAAAAATAATTATACTTTCTAAAAGATTATCAGGATAGTAATACATCGGATTAGGATTCTGTAAGAGAACCCCGCTTCTTCTACTAATTCTCAAATACCCATCAGGCTTTTTCCAGATTATTCTGTCTCTATATCTAAAGCCCGCATTCTGAAAAATTTTGATAGCATCCGCTACTATAGGAAATTTTTCACCATTCACAAGCATATCATCAATATTTAAGACTGCAATTCTTCCTTCCCTTAACACTCTATGAATCTCCCTTGCGACTTTATTTAATACCCCAAGATATTGCCCATAATTTTTGAACAATCCCTTATAATCAAATGGTGCATTGAAATAGGGGGGTGAGGTAACCATAAGGTGGACACTTTCATCGGGAATTTCTGCCATACTCATACAGTATCCGACTATCAATTTGTGATGGGTGGCCATAAGTTTTTCTACCTTGCAGTCAAAAATTCTAAATGGACCTTTAAGTAATCATCAGAGAATTCTTCGGGTAAAGGAGGGAGTTTTTTTGTCAGTGCTACAGCACGGATTGTGGATTCATTGTAAATCTCATCACCGGAGTCTTCTTCAATCCTGATGTTTGAAATCACGCCGTTTTTATCAACCTCAAAATAGACGATGGATTTTAATATAACATCCTTATCTCGATACGGATTATTCCAGTTCTGACCGATTTTGTTTAATAAGATATTCAAATAGTATGAATATGCAAATCCCCTGCCACTGCCGGTATAAATCTGAGGTCTGATGTCAGGAAGTCCATCAGGAAGTCCTTTCTTTTTAATTTCCTTACCTTTTTTCGTTTCTTTAGTCTCTTTCGTTTCTTTTTTTGCGACCGCCTTTTTCTCTTCAGGTGGTTTCTTTTCTTCCATTTTTTTCTCAGGCTCTTTTATCGCTGGTGGTTCAGCAGGTGGCTCTGGAATCCCTGCAACCTTCGGCTGGGGCAGAGGGGCAAGGCTCACCTTATAGACCTCCATCTTTGGAATTGACTTAAATGTATTTCTTGAAGAAAGGGCAATGGTGCCGAAGATTAATAAATGGAGAAAAACCGAGAGTAAGGTGAAGCGGTTCATTCTTCTTGTGGTATCTCAGCAACAAGTCCTAAATCCTTTACACCCACCTTTCTCATTTTCCCGATGACTTCAATCACAAATCCATAATCTATATTCTTATCAGCCCTTAGATAAACCGTAACTCCGGGTGGTTTTTTTTCAAGAATCTTTTTTAATTTTGATTCAAAATCTTCAGGCTTTACACGGTCACTTTCAATAAATAATTGTTTATTCTCTTTTATAGAGATTGTAACTCCTTCTTCATCATGGGGTAATGATGCATCGGTCCTGGGCAGACTCACATCAATGCCCGGGGTCATCATCGGCGCAGTAATAATAAATACGACAAGGACAGTCAGTGCCACATCAACGAGATTGGTGAAATTTAAATCCTGGATTAAGCCATTGTTTTTGTTATTCCTCATAGTGGTTTGGCAGATGTTTCTATCAATTCTTTTTTCATTTTGGCAAAGACTTCACTAATAAAGTTTTCAAGTTGGGATTCTAATTTTAGAATTCTACTGCGTAATAGATTGTTAAAGATCAGTGCCGGGATTGCGACAAGGAGTCCGTAAACAGTTGTGATCAAGGCATCAGAAATTCCTGGTGCCACAACTGTAATATGTGCAGAGCCACGGGCACGTATCTGTAAAAATGATTCCATTATGCCCCAGACCGTTCCCAAAAGTCCTAAAAATGGACTTGCAGCAACGATTGTGCCAAGGATTGGCAAACCTGATTCAAGGGTCTCTATCTCCTTTGCCTTCGTGCGTTCCATTGCAAGTTTGATATTGTCAGCAAGTTGCAAATTAACAGGGTTAGAGGAAAATTTTAGTGATTTTAATTCATCCATTCCATCTTTTAATATTTTGCCATAAGGATTATCAAGTAGTAAGTGTCCAAGATTTTCCATTTCCTTGATGTTTTTGTGGAATTGATAACTCATTAAGAATGCCCTGCTCCGTTTGTTAGTTAGAGCTAATTCATATAATTTCTTAAAAAATAGTGCCCAGGACCAGATTGAAAATACAATAAGAATAATCATAATAATCTGGGCAGCAAGACTGGATTCAAGAAAGACGCGGAAGATATTCACTTTTTCAACCTTTCTTTTGCCAGAGATGCCTCAGGGGCATTGGGAAATTCCTGAAGCACTTTTTCAAAATATGTTTTTGCCGTCTTTGTATCTTTTGCTTCTTCATAGATGATACCGATTTTATAAAGCGCAGTGGGGCGTTTATTACTCTGGGGATACTTATTTATCAATTCGTTGAGTGTATCAACCGCATCCTGCCTTTTCCCAAGGGAATAATAACACTCTCCTATCCAGTACAGGGCATTATCCGATAGTGGTGAATCAGGGGCAACCTTCAAATAGGAACGGAATCCTGTTATTGCTTCATTATAATTACCTTTCACATAATTCAAATAGGCAGATTCATAAATCATCCGTGCTTCAGGACTGACCGATGAAATATCTTCTGAATCGCTTACTGCCTTTTTACCGCGTGATAGCCTTTCGCTTATTTGCGTTAGTTGTGACTCCTGCTCCCCCAATCTTGTATTTAGCATTTCAAGTTTTTCTGCGAGTTCTTCTGATTTTGTATAATAATCAGTGCGAAGTTGTGACATCTCTTTTGATTGTTCCTGCAAAATGCTATCAAATTTTGCTGTATAGTATCGCAGACTATCCATTTGCCAGTTGAAATTATTAAACCGGGTGCGGTTCAAACATCCAAGACTGCAAAGGTAAACAAGAAATAGAATACCAAACCAGGGCTTAAAAGGGGTTATCAGGGAAAAACATCTTGAATTTCCCTGATTTCCCCTGATATTCCCTGTTACACCTTGATTTTCCATTTTGCTACTTCATTATCACAAATTCACAGCGCCGATTTTTTTCCAATACCTTTGGGTCTAATGGTCTTTCTTCGCCATAGCTCACGGTAGATAACCGATCGGAGGCAATTCCTAACATCATAAGATAATCCCTTGCTGATTTTGCCCTTCTTTCACCCAATGCCATATTATATTCAGCGGTTCCAATCTCGCAGCAGTGTCCTTCTATTATCACTTTTACTTCAGGATATATTTTTAGCATCTCCGCGTTCTTTTTCAGAGTTTCCGCCGCATCCTGACGAATATCGGATTTATCAAAATCAAAGAAAATACGGTCAAGAACTAATTGGGGTCTGGTTTCCACAACTGTAGTCTCCTGTGGAACGACTACGGTTGTCTCTTCGGGAACTGGCTCCACCGGTTTTACTACCTGTTTCTTTGGACAGCCAAAGAAAACGATGGCAACCAGAAGGATAGGTATTGTTAATTTAAAATAGCGCATAATGCCTCCTTTCATGGGCTAATTATATTGAAAGTATTAGTAAAGTCAAGGAAAATAGGATTCTTTAAAAGACATTCAGGACAGGCCTTCATTTGTTCACATTTTCAGCGCGGTAGGAAACCACTCCCACGCGACTAAATCATGGCTTGATGAAAACTTGAGTTTCTACTCCGAGTAAAATTGAAAAAAAGAGGCTCTTTTCTTGTTTTAGTCTCTATCGGACAATCAAGATTGAAGAACCAGAGACCCTTGAGTGCTTTATATTCATAAGTGCCTTATTTGCATCTTCTAACTGGTATTCATTTATCTCGGTCTTTATCTTGAATTGCCCGGCAAGATTTAGAAATTCCCTTACATTTTTTCTCGTGGTATGGGCGACTGAAGTCAGAATTTTTTCCGGATAGATATGAGAATAATCAAAGCCCGGCAAGGGTGTGGTATAAATACCAGCAGATACAACAATCCCGCCCTTATCAATCTTCTTTAATGCCTTGACCAGGAGTTCACCACTCGGGGCAAAGACAATTACTGCATCAAGTAAGGTCCCAATATCATCATCAATCTTGCCGGTCCATTTTGCACCGAGTTTTTCTGCAAGTTTGAGTTCCTTTTCGGTTCTTGATACTACATAGGTTTCGATTCCCAGATAATTGCATACCTGCAGAAGAATATGGGCACTTGAGCCAAAGCCGAACAGCCCCAATCTTCCTGAGTTCTTTAGCCCCGTGGCCTTAAATGCCTGATAACCAATGACCCCGGCACAAAGAAGTGGGGCTACTTCTTTGTCACTATAATTTTCTGGAAGGGGATATGCAAACTCTTCTTCTACAATTACATATTCAGCAAAACCACCATCTGCATCATAACCTGTAAACATCGGGTTATCGCATAGATTTTCTCTATCCGATTTACAGTATTTACACTTTCCACAGGTCTTATATAACCAGGGCACACCGAGTCTATCGCCCAATTTGTATTTTTTTGCGTCTTTACCGATTTGATCAACATAGCCAACAATCTGATGTCCTGGAATAACCGGCATCTTATGCGCCGGTAATTCACCTTCAACGATATGCAAATCAGTCCTGCAGACACCGCAGACATTTATCTTTAATCTTATTTTACTACCTTTAGGCTCAGGGATTGGTAAATCTTTTAACCTTAATGGATGATTTTCAAGTAGACCCTGTTTTTCTAATACCAACGCCTTCATTAAAACCTCTTTTTATATACATGACAGACGGGTCGTTGCCCTTTTTTCTCGTAATAATCCTGATGATAATCTTCGGCTCTGTAGAATGTAGTGACTGGAAGAATTTTTGTAACAACATCATATCCCTTTGATTTAAGAATTTCTATCAGCCCTTCGGCAATTTTTTTTTCTTCTTCATCGTTATAAAAAATTACTGATTTATACTGCTCGCCGATATCAGGACCCTGACCATCAGGCTGGGTCGGGTCATGGATTTCAAAGAATAGTTTAGCCAGCTCCTCGTAAGATACTTTTTCCGGATCATAAGTAACTTCAACGGTTTCGTAATGACCTGTTTTACCTGTTTTTACATCTTGGTAGATTGGATTTTCTAATGAGCCGCCCATATAACCCGATACTGCTGAAATCACCCCTTCTTTTTTATCAAAATAATACTCAACACCCCAAAAACAACCACCAGCAAAATATGCCTTTTTTGTCTTCATAATTGTATTTTATATTATTTTATTGAAAAATCAATATATTTGTGTTGATGGTGAAAATATTAGGTATAGTGTCAATAAAGTTTGATTGACATTTCTTTGGATTTGATTATAATATAGATGTTGCTGGAGGGCTAGTCCTAATCGGTAAGGCAGCGGACTTGAAATCCGCCGGGAGCAATCCCTTGGGGGTTCGAATCCCTCGCCCTCCGTTTTCGGTTTTGTTTAGAAAAGTGGGTGGAAAAAAGGGGAAACCTTGCCCCTTTGGAGAGGTGGCCGAGTGGTCGAAGGCACCCGCTTGCTAAGCGGTTTCTCATCGAGAGATGGGACGGGAGTTCGAATCTCCCCCTCTCCGTTAAGTAGTAGTTTTTCTAAGGTTTGTGGAGATTAATTTTTTGCAGAAAAGTTTATGCAGAGTCAACTCTGCATTTAATAATCAGAGTTTTTATGAAACAAGAAATAAGAGTTAGAATTGCTCCGAGCCCAACTGGTTTTTTTCATATTGGGAGTGCGCGGACTGCTTTGTATAACTGGCTTTTTGCACGCCATCATAATGGCAAATTTATTTTACGCATAGAAGATACAGATGCAACACGTTCTTCAAAAGAAATGACAAACGTAATCCTTGATTCATTAAACTGGCTTAAACTCGATTGGGATGAAGGACCTTATAAAGGCGGAGATTATGGTCCGTATTTTCAATCGGAACGCAAAGATTTATATCACGAATATGCTCGTAAACTCATCGATGAGAATAAAGCATATTGGTGTTATTGCACACCTGAAGAGATAGAAAAAGAAAGAGCCGAATATTTTAATAAAAAAATGAACTGGCAACATCGCTGTCGCGGGAAGTTTCCACAGGAAGAAATAAATAAACGAAAAAACGCTGGGATCGTGCCAGCATTAAGATTTATTGTACCACTCGATACAAAAATTATATTTACTGATATTATACATGGAGAAGTAGCGAAAAGCGCCTCTGATATTGAAGATTTTGTAATTATGAAATCTGACGGTATGCCAACATACAATTTTGCATGTGTGATTGATGATTTTCTAATGAAGATCAATTATGTTATCCGTGGGGTTGAGCATATCGCCAATACACCAAAACAAATATTAATTTATAACGCATTTAATATGCCAGTGCCTGAGTTTGCCCACCTACCAGTAATACTTGGCAAAGATAAAAAGAAACTTTCAAAAAGGTTCGGTGCCCGTTCGGTCCTTGAGTATAAAGAGGAAGGGTATCTTTCTGATGCCTTAATAAATTTTCTTGCGTTACTTGGTTGGTCTCCAGGTGGTGATGAAGAGATTATGACCCGAGAGCGAATGATAGAACTTTTTTCACTGGAGCGAATAAATCCAGCAAATGCAATCTATGATGAGGCAAAATTAGAATGGCTGAATAACCATTATATAATAAATCGTATTGACGAGAATACTTTTCTTACAAATTTAAAGCCTTTTCTATTTTCAACCGGCTTCGTGACAGAAGAAGATTATAATAATAAAAAAGATTGGGTTGAACAGATATGTTTATTGATGAGACCAAGATTGAAGGTGCTAAAAGACATTGCCAAGGCAAGATATTTCTTTACTGATGATTTTGAATACGAATTTGAGGTTTTAAAAAAATATTTAAATGAAAAAAGTATATCACTGGTGAAAGAATTTAAAGTAAAATTAGAGATGGTAAAAGACTTTAATGCAAAAAATATAGAAGAATCTTTGAGAGATTATTGTAGTAATAAACAGATTAAGGCAAAAGAACTAATCCATCCATTGAGGGTCTATATTACTGGCACTGAAGCTGGACCCGGACTTTTTGAAACGATGGAATTGATCGGTAAGGAACGCTGTATAAAAAGAATTAGTAAAATAATTGAAAATTATGAGACAAGAACAATTCAAAAAGGGCAATCAGAAAACGGGCATTGAGGCATATCTTAGTCTTCCCGCATTTTTATCCATCGTTTCATCTGCGATTGAAACATTTAAAAAAGAAACGATTGGATATCTAATTGGTGTTAAAGGAGAAAATAAATATGTTGTTGAATATGCAATACCGTATCAAACTGCGGAGAGTGGGTTTGCCCATGTCACGGTTGATTTAAAAAGGGTTGAGCGGGTGAATTCAATATTAAAATCACTCGGTGAAGGTTTAGAATACATTGGTGAGTTTCATTCTCATACAGCATTTGGAGAGACAAAGGCATATACCATACCTTCGGCAGAAGATTTGTTTACAACCGTACCCGGTGAATTGAATATTATCTGTGCGGTAAATTCAAAGAAGCGGTATGTGAAGTGGTATGAAGATAAAAGGGGGGTGCTTATCGGGACAGTGGATGAGTATAGGATTGAAATTGGCGGATATTTTGTCAAAAAGCCTGCAGTGGGGAAAAAATATCAAAGGGTGTGTATAAGATGTCCGTCTGTCACTGGAATCGGAGCAAAAACATAGATGGAAATATTCGGTATCGGGATTGATATAATTGAGGTTGCAAGGATAAAAGCAGCAATTGAAAAAAATAGAAAATTTGTTGAAAAAATATTTTCTCCCGACGAACTGAAATTTTCGGAACGGGGAGTTTTTCGTTATGAAGAACTTGCCGGAAGATTTGCAGCCAAAGAGGCGGTCCTTAAAGCAATTAAGGTTGGATGGCGTAAGGGCATAAGTTTCAGAAATGTTATAATATTGAACGAAAAAAGTGGTGCTCCGTATGTGGTTTTATCGGGGCGTGCAAAAGAAATTGCAGAAGATTTAAATATTGCAAAGATATTTCTAAGTATAAGCCATACCAAGGAACTGGCAATTGGAATGGCGATAGCAACGATTTAAGAAAGGAGTGACGAAAATGAGAAAAATTGCCTTTTTGTTTGATGGCCAAGGTGCGTTCAAGCCCGGTGTGGGCAGGGAATTATATAATAAATATCAACAAGCAAGACAAATAATTGACCAGGGTTGTGAAGTGCTTGGCTATGACATAAAAGAATATCTATGGGGTGAAAAGGCAAACCAGACAAGTAGTCTGACAAGCATTGCCCAACCCGCGATAAGCCTTGTCTCTCTTGCGTATGCAAAGATTTTGGCAGATATGGGAATTACAGGTGATGTATCATTAGGACACAGTTTAGGCGAGGCAACGGCGATAGTATATTGTGGAATAACAAATTTTAAAGACGGAATTATTATGATTAAAAAAAGAGGAGAGGTTATGGAAAAGGGTGGAAAACAGGGAGGTATGATGGCAATAATCAATCTGGACCAGGCTCTTCTTGAACAGGAATGTGTTAGAGTTAGTAAAGAGATTAAAGAACCCGTAGTGATTGCCAATATTAATGCTCCGAATCAAATTGTAATATCAGGTTCTAAACAAGGAATTCAAATGGTTGCCCAATTTGCAGCAAAAAATCGTGCTCGTGGCATTCCACTTGATGTCGGTGGTGCTTGGCATAGTCCTTATCTCAAAGAGGCCTCAGAGGAATTTGACTCATTTTTAAATTCTATTGAATTCAAAACGCCCGAAAAAAAATTTTATTCGGTTGTTGAACAGAAGATAATTTCGGATGGAAATGAAGTAAAAGAATCTTTCAAACGACAGATGCTTTCAAAAGTTGATTGGGTTGGTGCAATAAATAATTTAAAATCATTGGGCTATGGCTACTTTCTTGAAATTGGTCCGAGTAAAATATTAAAAGACCTCGTCAACAAGATCGACCCATCATTACAATGCGATTCGGTAGCCCTTTATACCGATATGGAAACAATTGTTAAGAATTTAGGATAAGTAAATGCAAATCGGACTCATAGGTTGTGGTCGTGTTGGATTGACTATCGGCTATTTTTTAAGAAAAAAAAATCTTCTCTACGGTGTTTTTGATAAGGATAAAAATGTTTTAAAGAGGGCAATAAAAATTTTAGCGATAAAAAGAAATCCTCGATACGAGGATTTGATAAAAAATTCAAATATTCTGTTATTCGCCACACCGGATGATGAGATAATTAATGCTTATAATGAGGCAAAAAAATATATAATTAAAAGAAAATATTTATTCCACTTCAGTGGATTGCTACCGGCAGAGATATTTCCCCCAAAAATGGGACTCTATCGGGCGTCAGTTCATCCCTTTGCTACTTTTCCGCAAATTGCCGTACCACCAAGAAAAACTAAGTATAATCTTTTCATTCAGGGAGACAGAGAATCAATAAAAGTTATACGGAAGATTTTCTGTCCACCCCATTTTACAATCCGCAAAATAGAAAAAGAGCAAAAACCATTATATCATTTACTAGGCGTATTCTCAAGCAATTTTGTAGTTTCTTTGAGTGAAGCATTATTAACGATATTAAAAAAACTTGGTTGGAGCAGGCGAGAATTTGAACTTATCATTTTACCAATGATTCTTGATTCTCTCAATAATGTTAAACGCTACGGTGTAAAACTGGGATTGAGTGGACCAATTGTGCGTGGCGATGCGAAAACAATTGAAAAAAATTTGAAAACATTAAAGGCAAATCCTGATCTTTATAATACCTATCTCATCCTTTCGCGTTTAATTATAAAATATGGACCTCCAACGAAACAAAAATTATTAAGAAAAATTCTAAAAATCAATTGACTTTTTAAAAAAACGAATTAAAATAAACTATGTTTAGAGTGTTTAGATATTTTATAAACTACATTGTTATTCTATTATTGTTCTGTGCTCATAAAAGCCCGCCACTCCACATCGACCGTATTGATCCTAAATTAAAGAAAATTAATGCAGTAAATGAACACCAAATTTTTCTGAATTTTTCTGAAGAACTCGATACCCTTAGTATTAAACCCGATAACTTTACAATCTATACTGAACCGGAGACTTTAAAAATCTTATCGGTGACGCCGGGGAATACACCGGACCAGATTTTTATATACACCGAAAAAATGGCGAAAGTAGAATATACCATTTTGGGAAAGGTTTTTGATTTATCAGAAAGGGTAGGTGTTTTTAAAACTAAATTTGTCGGTTCAACCAAATCCGATACCATTCAACCTGTAGTCATTAATTTTTCAAAGGGTTTTAAATTGAAAAACTTTTTTATTGAATTTTCTGAGCCAATAGACACAAGTTCAATTAAGTTTTATATCTTTCCCAAAAGAAAAATGGTAAAAGATTGGCATTATATGAAGAAATTATATCTTAATCCCGAAACCGATTCATTAAATTATGACACGACATATTATCTATTTGTCGGTGAAGTAAGGGATTTAAGTGGTAATGCTGGTATTCCTTTCGTTACAACAATTACCCCGGATACCATTTATAATCCTGTTTTTATAAGAGGTAAGGCTGTATTAAATGATACACCGTTGGCTTCGGGAATAGCGTTGCTTGGTTACGAAAAAATTTCGGGTATCAGCACGGTTACCCGGGGTGAATTTTTGTTTGAGGTGCGTGATAGTTTGAAATATTTTGTTCAAATCTTCGGTGAAAATTGTTATGGTGCTGATTCAGTCTCCGTGTCTGAAACAAATATCATAAAGCTCGTACCTGGAGTTTTTGATCTTGATTCAATTATTAATTAGTATTTGTGCTATTATTCTATGTATAGCATTATACCACAATAGGCTTGCCCAATTATTACTGAGAGTCAGCGCGGTAATTTTATTATATCTACTGATAACAAATTTTTCTATTTATTTTAAAAAAACAATTTCATTATCTCCCCCAGTATTATTATTGGATTTCTCGCCGAGTATGAGGAACCATTTTAAAGAAATATTACAGAGAGTTAATTCAATAAAATTTAGGTACAACAAATTTTTTTTCAGTGATTCAGTCTATTCCGATACAATTGGTGTCAAACCAAGGTTCACTAACATTACACGCGCATTGCTTTTCATTGAAAAATTAAACCCATCGGGGATTTTATTGATTTCGGATGGCAATCACAATTATGGCCCGCCCCCCGATGAAATCCTTGATAATCTTAAAACACCTGTTTATTGTTTTGCAGCAGGAAGTAAATCTATAAATGACCAATCAATTGCAGGGGTATTTTATCCGGATTATGCATTTTTAAATGATACAATTGTGGTTGAGGCTGTTATCGAAGTGAAGAATTTAAAAGATAAGATAGGCAGGATTGAATTAAAATCCGATAAAGACAAAATCATGAAGGAATTTAAGCTAACCGAAGAATTTACCCGCCAGTCAGTTGAATTTAAATTTGTGCCCGATAAAATTGGTGAGCAAAGATATAGTATTGTTCTTATACCCCAGGTCGGGGAATCAGATTATGACAATAATGAATATAATTTTACAATAAAGATATTCGATCGCAAGATAAGGGTCCTTTATTATACTGACCGTCCTTCTTTCAACACGCAGTTTATAATTAATTGTCTTAAAAAAAATATTGATATTGAATATTCAGAAATAATTCGTATCTCAAAGGATAAATACCTTACCAGGAACGGCTTTGTTAGTAATGAAAATATAGAACTAAGCAATTTTGATATAATAATTGCGGATAATGTCGAAGGTAATTTAAATGTAGATTTAAAAGATTTTCTTAATAAAAATAAAGGTATTCTTATAATCGGAAATATTAAAGGTATGAATAATGTGGGAAACGAAATCCTGCCTTTTCCATTCGCCAGTCCACAACTTGAAAAAGAGCTGCAAATAAAGATTTTAGCGCCATTTTCGGTCCTTTCTCCTAAAGAAGAATACGCTCCGGTTACTAAAATAAATCGTACTCTGGGCGTAAATCAAAACACAACACTTATTGCCCGAGCCGGTGATTTTCCTTTGATTGGTTACAGAAGAGTTGGCAAGGGCTTCGTTTTTCAAATCAATATTTTAGATCTTGGCGTGTGGCATTTTGCCCAGTTGAACTTAAATAATAAAGATATTTTGAATCCGTTGATTGAAGATATATTAAAATTCCTTTCGCCTTATGGAAAGAATGAACGTTTGTTGTTGAAGACGGGAAAAAACCATTATTGGATTGGTGAACAAATTAAGATTGAATTAAGGGCATATAACCAAAATCTTTTGCCCGGCTCGGGAGGCGAATTTTATTTAAATTTTCAGAATCAAAAGATACCATTTTTTGAGATAAGGCCAGGAATCTATGAAACATCATTTTTTTCTGAGATACCCGGCACGTTTACCGTATTTGCAGCGGGTAATCTTGATAATGATACATTGAAGAGTAATAAATTAGATTTAAAAATTATGGAAGTTGAGAAGGAACCTGAAGAATTGATTAATGACCAATTACTTGAAAAAATCGCTTCTAAAACTAATGGGGAATATTTTGACATATTTCAGTTGGATGCATTCGATCCGCCCGAAAATGCGACGAGAGATGAAATTATAAAATTTTCTTTTGACAAACCGGTATTTTATTTTTTGATATTTGTGTTAATTGTTATTGATTGGATTGTCAGAAAAAAGGGAGGTATGGTATGACACCACAGGAACTTGTTGCAAGGGGGGGGTCTCCAGAATGGGCAGTGTTTCTATTCTCCATGATTCCGGTTGTAGAATTACGCGGTGCATTACCCCTCGCGATAAATTTGTTCAAAATTCCCTGGCAAAAGGCATTTATTATCTCTTTTATTGGAAATATACTTCCGGTACCTTTTATTTTACTTTTTTTGAAACCGGCCACCGATTTGTTATATAAAATAAAATTATTTAAAAGATTTTTTGATTGGTTATTCAGCAAAACCAGAAAAAAAGGTGAGGTTATCGAAAAATACGAAGAACTCGGACTTCTTATCTTTGTTGCAATACCCCTGCCCGGTACCGGTGCCTGGACCGGCGCTTTGCTTGCCTATTTAATGGGGCTTGAGTTTATCAAGTCTATAATTTTCATCATTATCGGGGTTTTCATTGCCGGTGTGATTGTAACTTCCTTATGCCTCGTTGGTTGGATCGGCGCAATCATTGCTATGTTTGCAATGGTGATTTTTGTGCTTATAAGAATATTTGCATAAAAACTACATAATTAAACTCATCCCGATCCCGGTGAGTATCGGGACCGAAAAGTTGTCATCCCAGGGAAGGGGTAGGGCTTCAAATATTGTTGACATAAGGGCACCCGCAAAAAGAACCCCGAAAGGAATATTTAATAACGAATGTAGAATAATAGTAACAAATAGATTTGAACATAGATAGGCAATACTGCCAACGAGTGTTTTTTTAAATAATTTCGGTCCTTTTATATTCTGTCCGAACATCGCGGCAAATGTATCACCAACAATGACAAAGGTGCAGGTGGATATTACAACGGGGCGGGAGAATAATAATGCTGTGATCAGACAACCCAGTAGTAAAAATGTGGCGCCACTTAAATTTGTCAGCTCTCTTCTTCTCAGGAAGGAACCAAAAAACAAAATGAATCCTTCTTTTACACCGTTTACATGGAGGCGAATAAAATCAACCGCAACAATAATTATTGTAACAATGAGGAGCAAAGACCTTGCTGATGCCTGGGGTAGCAGATAATATAAAACCGGGATGAAGATTGCCCAGAGGTTCATTAATTTACGGAAGATTTCAGCCTTAAGCATTATGCTTATTTAAAATTCAATACCCGCGGAAAATTTATTTGATATGCCAAGATCCTGATGGGTTATGAGACCATAATCAAAGGTAAGTTTTTTATATCTTAAGCCCACACCTGCTGTATAACGATTACCACACCTTCCCAGACGCCCATAAACTTTATTTTGATATGCAATTTCTATGCCGTTATTTAATAATATGTCATTAAAGGAAAGGTCTTTTATAATATCCGATTCAATTATCAAAACTGAATTTATTTTCGTTAAAGGAATATTCGGTGCAATACCAAAAGCTATCTTTGGTGATATATATTCCTTTGTTTCGCTTTTCCAGTAAATCGGTGCAAGAACAAAATCCCGAATACTGATACCGACATTCAGATTATTTAAACTGATTTTCAATCCCACATCAACCCCACCACCGATTCCTGTGAGCACTGCAAGGTCACGGTAGTATATTTTCAGATTTGCACCATAAGAAAAAATATTTTTTGTCTTGCCGGCGTTTAGATAAAAAACCAAATCCTTTGTTGATATCGTATCGTAGGGGATAGGTATGTTTTCATCTCCGGGTTGTTGGGTTGTATCAGGAAGAGTTGTCAATTTTATATTGCTGACTGAAACCATTTGAAATCCGACACCATAAATAATATCAATTTTAGGGATAAGTATGGCGGCAAATTCATTTTTCACAATCCCGGCAAAATTTTCGGCGTGCATAAGATGAAGGGATTTATTAATGATAAAAGAATTTGCTGGATTTAAAACAATGTAACTCGGATCAGTGCCTTGGGCGATACCGGTTCCACCCATACCACATATTCTTCCGCCGACGACCAATTCCTGGAATTCACCCGCGTATTTTGTTCCGAAACTGATATTAAAACACAAAATAGATGTGACGGCTAAACCAAGAAAAAAATTTTTAATTTTTATGATGCTATGCATTTTACTACACCCCTTAAATATTTTTTTATTTTTGCGCCATGCCCATGGCGTGCTCTGATAGTGATTCTGAATTCATATTCGCCAGGTGGCACAACATTGCCATTTTTATCCAGCCCATCCCAGACGATTAAGACCTCACCGGCTGGCTTCTTTAATCCATCTATTAAATTGATTATTTTTTGCCCCGCTTGATTATAGATATCAATATCAATCCTTGCTTCGTCTGTTACATATAATGCCAGAGTTGTGCCGGGTTGTCTTGCCGAAAAAACAGGTGGGAAACAACCAACAAAGATGGCGTCGATTGAAATCCAAAGGTATTGACCACCTTCTTTTTCCGTAATAAAGACTTGACCATAGCGTCTGCCAATTGTAATGCCCCGTGGTGAGTGAAATTCTCCCTGCCCAACACCGGTTCTACCTTCGGAGATTATATACATTAAATTATGGTCAAATTTGTGTATCTGGTCGTTTTTCTCATCAGTTATATATATATTCCCGAAATAATCAATTGCACAATATAAGAAGTTCGCTTCGGCAAGCCCAATTTCAAAACTGAATAATGCATTCAAGAATCTTCCGGAAGTTGCAAATCTGGAAACCCTTTTGCCATTATTATCGGTTATCACAATGAAATCATCTTTATAATGGTTATTCGGTGCGTCTGCGTCAATTACTTCAATACCCATAGGATGGAAGATTTCACCGTAAGATTGACCTTCTTTGCCAAAGGATTGTAGTAGCGAATCCTGGGGAGAATAAATATATACTTTTGAATTATCATAGTCGGTAATGTATAAATTATTCTTGGAGTCAAGACAGACATCAAATGGTCGGCCCGGAAGTTTTATTTCACCAATCAATTCCAGTTTACCTTTTGTATATTGGAGTTTTACAACCCTTTTATTCCCAAAATCAGCAACATAAACCAGACCGTCTTCGTTTGCAGTTATTCCTTTGGGCTGGGAAAAGATATTTTCATTTCCATATAATTTAACGGCTGACAGACCAATGTTATAGACAATCTGTCCTGAACCAGAATTTACTGCAAAAACCGTTAACTCATCATCATCTTTTCTTGTTTTAGGATCATCAAGTTCTTTAAGTTTCACCGCCGCTATACCCTGAGGGTCGTTATAATCAAAATTTGGTCCGATGTATAATCTCAAATAATATTTGGATGCCCGATAAAAACCGAATGTGTGTTCAAAAGGCGGTACAGCCAAAGTTTGGGGTTGATATTGACTTATCAGCGAAAAAATTAAATAGAACACCCTATTATTATAAAGAGTTTTTGCTATTTGTCAATAAAAAATGTAATTGACATTATAATAAAAATTTATAAAATATAATGATATGAGTCAGACTTTTATTCTTGATTTTTTAAAGGATTTGGCAGTTGGCTTTAAATCTGCAAAGTCTTATCCATCAGGGCATCCAATAATGGAAAAGGTGGTGTCCAATACACTCGCACAAATTTCTAAGATTTCTGCCGATTATCCTGAATTTTCTTTTTATTTTCTTGAAAAAACTGTAATATTCCAGAACATAAGATTTGATATCTCAAAGAATCTTGCTGTTTTATCGTTCATTGAAGCACTTAGGAAAAATGAAATTGAGAGTCTTACTTTCTCTTTGGGTGTGAAACAGTGAGGATGTGAAGAACCTTTATGAAGTGATGGGTAGTTCAAAGTTGAAACTCAAAGAGTATGGTGGTCCAGCGGAAATGCTTCAGGCGAAAGGGACTGAAAAAATCAAAATAAATGCAGTGAAGTTCGGAATTCAAACTGGTGCTGCAGTTCAGATCATTCAGGAAAAAATAGCCCCAGAACCATCCAAGGGGGAGGCTAATATTGACGAGGCGATTGAGAAATTCAAAAGACTTATAGAAAAGGGACTAACTGCCCTGGAAATGAAACAGAAATTTAACGAGTTGATTGAAAGCACAAATGGAATGTCTACACAAAATCAGATAAAACAGGGTGAAGCGTTAGCAAAAATTCTTGAAAATCTGCCATACGAATACCGTATTGAATTGCTAAAAGAAGTAGAATTAAAGCCATTTGTATTAAAAGTATTATCTAACTTAGATGAAAAAAGTTTGCTTCAATTAATAATAACACAAGAAGGTAGGGGTGAAGGGATAAAGAAAATTTTGAGCAATCTAAGTGACGACAAATTCGCAAAATTATTGCCGATGCTTAAAGAAAAGATTCCAAACATATACGAATATCTCGCCCAGATGGGACTTATACTGAGTGAGAAGTTGACTTCAGTATTTTCCCGTGAGGATCTTTATAGCACAATAAGACCTTACTATAACATGCTTGATTCCCAGAACGCCAAGGTGAGGGAAGAGGGTATAAAATCACTCGCTACCATCGCCGGTAGATTTTTACAACAGGGACACCTGGAGATTACTACCGAGATCATCCAGAAAATTTGTCTGGTATTGGAACAAGAAGCCGTGGTTGATGTTGTAAATGATTCCATAGAAGAGATTTCTAATCTCTATAATATTGCCCGCTCATTTAATCTCGAAAAAATATGTGATATGATTGTTGAGCCATTTAATAAAATACTTAGTAGACCGGACATCCCTTTACAAATAAAAAAGGCTTTAATAAATTTTGTCGGTGAAACTCAAAATCGAGTTGCGTTATCTGCACTGATGTCATTGCTCTGGGAGAGTGGGGTATATCCTGAAGTGCGTGCAGCAATAGTAAAGATTGGAAAAGGTGTTGTACCTGAACTCCTTTTAACACTGAAAGAGGCAGAGGATTACAGTTTAAGAATGAAAATTATTGATATATTGAAAAACATCGGAAAAGACGTTCTTGATATATTATTAAAAAACATTGATACACCTGAGTGGTATATGCGCAAGAATATAGTAAATATTATCGCTGAGATTGGCGATAAAGAAATATGTCCTAAACTTGAAATTTTAATAAATGACCCAGAAGACCGTGTTCGTCTTGAATTGGTGAGAGCATTCATCAAATTGGAATATGAAAAAGGGTTGAAAGTTTTATTAAAAGATCCGGCAATAGAGATAAGGGCTGAATCCTTAAGGGGATTGCGAAAAACTATTTCAAATGAAGAAATTAGCGAATTACTTGCAGCACTTAAAGATAGGGGCGATGCATTTCATGCTGAATTGTTAAAGATAATTGGTGAAAGGAAATTAACTACTGCATATCCTTTTATAGTTGATTATCTGAGAAATATTATAATGAGGGACGATCAGATTGCCCAGGAGCTAAAACAAATCGCATTTTCTACGCTCATCAGATTGTCTCCACTTGAATTAAGAACAATCCTTGAGGAGTTTGCGAATTCTCGTGATAAATTACTTGCTGAATTGGCGCGTTCTGCAATTAAAAGAATTGGTTAAAAAAGATGTTGTTTTTTTATATTACCGCATTGGTCTACGCAATCATTTCGGCACGAGGAATTTTACAACATAATATAGACATTAGATTTGGCTATATATTGTTGGGTGTAGTAATAATATATTTTGTTTTATATGTGCTGAGGAAAAAAGTTAAATTGTATTATACATTAATTGGAGGTATTCTTATCAATCTATTAGTCCAGTTAACTGGAGGATTAAAATCGCCATTTTTTTTACTGTACTTTCCAGCCCTGCCAATTGTAGGTTATAAGGAAAATCAAAAACATTATTGGATTTTTGCTGGGATATTATGTTTAACAGAATTAACTTCCAGTATTTTTAAAAAGCAATTTAATCCGTCTTCAATAATCTTTTTTGTAATTACTATCGTTATAACGGCGGTAATAATTGATAAGATAATCAAACGCGAAGATAAATTAAAGAAATCTTTAGCACGATATGAAGCAAGAGATTATTTCTTCGGACCTGCGAACTTTGAAGCAAAAAATCTTATTACATCAATAAAGGATATTGACCGCCATCCCGGGATTGAAAGGCCCTTGCTTTTTTATGTAAAGTTTGTACATAGTATTTTTAAATCTCATACCACGGCAATTTTTTCTTATAATGAAGAAAAACTTATTCTTGTGCAGGGTTTCTCTAGTTCAGAACTGTTTATATCTGATACTGTAATAAATGTGGAAAGAGGGCTGTATCGTCAGATAATCTTGGAAAGGAAGTCGGTACTGATAAAAGACTTTGTGCAAAGTTCGGATGAACTTGGTTATTATCGAAGTGATGTGAGAGTCAGTTCGGTGATGATTGCTCCGATTTTAATACTCGATCGAGTTGAAGGTATTTTTGTTGTTGATCGTAAGCACGATAGCTTTACGGATGAAGATAAAATTCTTTTTGATGAAGCAACAAAAGGAATTGGATTTTTGATTTCAATGCTACGATTGTATGAAAAAGAGAGGTATGAATCCAAGTATCTTTCTTCCATCGCGGAACTTGCCCGCAGACTTCAACGCGGGCTGGAATTAAAAACAATTGTTAGTGATACAGTTAGGTCGTTCAAAAGTGTCTTGAATTGTGATGAATTATCTATCGCTTCGGTAGATGAATTGAATAATCAGGGCACAGTGCTTGAATCTACTTATCTTAAAGAAAATACCAAATTTGGACTTGAAGAAGGATTGGTAGGCTTGATCGTAAGGCATCGTAACTATATAATGAAAGAGGATTTGAGCGAGGGTAACCTGACAGTTTTAAAAAAGGGTGAAAAGAAAAATCGAGGTTCATTCCTTGGTGTTCCGGTCAAGGGTGATAATGAAGTGCTGGGAGTGATATGGCTTGAAGACCACCGAAAAAAGAGATTCGGTGAAGAAGATGTGGAGGCTTTGCATATACTTGCGTCCCAGCTCACCCTTGCCTGGCAAAGGGCAATGCTTTATGAGCGGGTAAAAGAACTTTCTATAAGGGATGGTCTCACTGGTTTATATAATCACCGACATTTTCAGGAATTACTTGAACAGGAGATAAAAAAACAAAAGGAATTTGTTCTGATTTTATTTGATATTGATTATTTCAAAAAAATAAATGATACGTACGGGCATCAGGCCGGTGATGAAGTTTTAAAATTTATTGGCAGACTGATTTCACAAACAGGTATTACCGGCCGATATGGGGGAGAAGAATTTGCCATACTGCTTCCTAATAGTAATTTGAAAAAGGGAGTTGAGATAGCCGTCAGATTAAAAGACCACATCAATAAATCTGAGGTGCTGTTTAATCAGGTGAAGATAAAGTTTACAATTAGTGTTGGTATTGCCTATTATCCTAAAGATGCAAAAAATAGAGTTAGTCTTATAGAGCAGGCTGACCGTGCTCTGTACACAGCAAAAGAGACCGGCAGGAATAAGATTGTTATCGCCAAATCACTGAATGAAAAAAAATCTAATAATTGACAAAATTGATTTGATATATATAATAAATAAACAAAAATATTTGGAGGCGGATGGGTGCTGGTGTGCCTGACGGGCTTCAAACCCGGTTGTCCCTCGAAAGGGGGACGGTAGGTTCGATTCCTACACGCCTCCGCCACTCCCCAATACTCTAACTTCTCCGCGTTTAATTGTGATACCTTTTGAATCAAAATAAATCAAAAGTGGTAGTGCATATTTCCTGCTGGCGTTTAATAAATCTCTGAATTCAGCCACTCTAATTTCTCTATGTTCCGAAAGGAAATTTATTATCTTCTGTCTTGCTTCTTCCACAAATTTTTTGTGGAAGACAACACCTTCACCAATATTTACCAGTGTTCCATTGTCAAGGAGATAACTATACGCCCTTTTTACGAGTTCCGGTTGACCGATTCTCTGTTCTAAAATTTTTTCTATTTCGGGGGGCTGAAACCGCGCGTCGATAAATATATTCTCCAGCTTTTTAACCATTCGGCCTAGCTCTTCATCAAGGGCAACCTTAAAATCATAAAGACTTATTTTGTTATCAGGAGAAATTTTTATCTTTGATGCTTCTTTTAAATGTTGTAGAGCAAAATTAAATAATACATTATCCAATCCTTTGGGTAATTTATTTATTAATTCGAGTTTCGGAATGCCAACCAGCGTTGGATTATTCTGATGAAAGGTTTTAACAATTTCTAATATCATTTCTTCCAGTTTGACTAAATTCTTATTGGAATAATAGATAATGCGTTTTTCATCAACCACTAACACCTTCTTCTGGTTTAATAATTCTTGAAGTATGTTTTTTACATTATCAACCGGAAGATTTATGTCACGTGCAATTTCTTCGGGCCTTAAAGGTAAAGTGAAACTTTGATTTAAATCTTCTTCAATAATTACCGCCGGCTCTTGTGTTTCAATTTTCTGTAGATAAGATAAAATTTCTTCATCAAATTCTTTTATCTTTTTTGCTTTTGGTTCCAGTATGACACCGCCGCCAATTGTCACCGGTGGCGAATAAGTGCGGATAACAAATCGGTCGCCAATATCACACACCGCAGGTGTTTCAAGTCTAAACTGGACCATTACCTTTTCGCCGGGTCCAACGATTTTCTTTTCTATAATTACTACCCGGGCAAGAATTTCACTCGTCCCGAGATGTAGCCTTATTCGCGAAAAACTCTTTAATGGTTGTGCGGAATTTAAAAGGTATAAGGAACCATTCATAAATAGCGAAGGTTCAAAAAATCCGGGCTGGGCAATTACATTGCCTCTTTCAATCTCTTCTTTTTCTGCGCCCACAATATTAATTGCAGCACGGAAACCAGTGCCAACCTCATCAACTTTTTTATTATGAACCTCTATACCGCGTATTTTTAATTCTTTCTTTTGAGGAAGGAGCTCAACGGTATCGCCTATTTTTACTCTACCTGAGAGAACGGTTCCCGCAATGACTGTACCAAATCCCTTCATTGTAAAACATCTATCTATGGGCATTCTAAAAATACCTTTATCCGTTTTTTGTTCAGTTTGTTCGATCATCTGCTTGAGGATCATTTTTAGAGTATCAATGCCATTTCCAGAAAGGTTAGATACAGGAATTATCGGAGCATCCTGTAGAAATGAATCTTTAGTTAAATTTTTGATCTCATCTATTACCAGATCAAGGTGTTGATTATCGACAAGGTCAATCTTGGTAACCACAATAACTCCTCTTTTTATCTGAAGTAATTTTAATATCTCAAAGTGCTCAATCGTCTGGGGCATTATTCCATCATCCGCCGCAACAACGAATAAAACAAAATCGATTGTACTGGCACCAGCGAGCATATGCCTTACAAACTTTTCATGACCGGGCACATCAATTATTGTTACATCATCACCATAAAAGGCAAAGCCCAGATCGGTTGTCATTCCCCTTTCTTTTTCTTCTTTTAATCGGTCAGGATCGGTGCCGGTCAAAGATTTTATCAATGCACTTTTCCCGTGGTCAATATGTCCTGCTGTTCCAATAACAATATGTTTTTTTACTGATTCACTCATTTATCGCTTAAAATTTGTAATAGCGTATCAACAATTATTTTTTCCTCTCCTTTAAATATGGTTCGGAAATCAAGTAAATAATGGTCATCTTCAATTCTACCAAATATGGGAGGATTTGAAAGACGTAATCTCTTTGCCAGACTTTCAACCGACATTTTTTCCGGTTTAATTGCCAGCACATATGTGGGTAATTGTTCGGTACTCAATGAACCACCACCGATTTCCGAAATTGACCATTGGACCTCCAACTTTACATTGGATAAAGTTTTTAATTTTCTAACACACCATTGCGCCTGATTTTTAATTTCCCGCATAGGCTTTAGAAGTAATGACATTACTCCATGATTTTCTATGATGATTTCTTCTTTTCTCAAAAACAATTGAAGCGTTGCTTCAAGGACGGCGCTCGTCAATTTATCACATCTTAATGCCCTGGTCAAAGGATTCTTTTTTATTTTTTCAATATGTTCTTTTTTCCCCACAATTATCCCACATTGAGGACCGCCAATCAATTTGTCACCGCTGAAACAGATGATATCAGCCCCAGCCCTTACGCTTTCCTGGACTAATGGTTCTTTTGGTAAATTATATTTTGAAAAATCAATTAATGCACCGCTACCCAAATCATCGATCACTGTTAAATTATACTTTCTCCCTAATATAACCAGTTCATCAAGCGGAACTTGTTTTGTGAAGCCTGATATCCGATAATTTGATTGATGGACTCTTAAAATTGCGGCGGTATTTTCATTTATTGCCGATTCATAATCTTTTAAATGGGTACGATTTGTGGTTCCTACTTCACGTAGTATTGCACCACTCTGAGCCATCACATCGGGGATTCTGAATGAACCACCAATTTCGATTAATTCACCACGGGAAATAATGATTTCTTTGCCTTTACCAATTGTATTGAGTATCAATAATGTCGCTGCGGCATTGTTATTCACAAACATCCCCGCCTCAGCACCGGTGATAATCTGAAGTAACTTGCTTATCTTTTTATAACGGTCAGCCCTTTTTCCTTCTTCATCTATTTGTAATTTTGAATATCCAATGCTTACCGAAAACAGTGATTGCAATATGTCTGCAATGTATGGTGCTCTACCAAGCCCCGTATGAAGAATTACGCCCAAGCCGTTTATTGCATAAGTATAATACGGCTGGATTAACTCATTTAATTCATCAATAATCGATTTTTTTAATTCATCAATACTTAAAACTTCTTTATTAAGTATCTTTTTTCTAAACTCTTCCGTTTTCTCGCGTACTATTTTTAATAGATAGGAATGCTCTAATTCATCGGCAAAATCTTTTAATTCAGGAAAATTTAATATTTTATCAACCGAAGGAATATCCTTTACATCCTTTATTTCGTTCATACTTTTGCCTGATATTTTATCTCACCGTTTCTAATTACATATTCAGCACGACCAGTGAGTTCTTTATTTAATAATGGTGTATTTTTTGATTTTGATTTTATATTTTCTGGGCTTAATATCCACTTGACCCCCGGGTTGATTATTACAATGTCCGCAACCGCCCCTTCCTTTATGACTCCTAATTTCTCGTTTAATATCTGAGCGGGTTTTATAGTGAGTTTATCAAGGACTTCAAGCCAGGAAAATTTCTCCAGATTAATTAGTTGCATTATTATCATGGAAAGTGCAGTCTCAAAACCAATCATTCCAAATGGTGCTAAGGCAAATTCAAGTTCTTTTTCAGCCTGGGTATGAGGAGCGTGGTCAGTGCTGATGCAATCTATTGTCCCATCGCGTAAGCCCTCAATGATTGCCCTTCTGTCAATCTCAGTCCTAATCGGGGGATTTACCTTGTAATTGGTGTCATAGGTTTCAAGAACAGTATCATTGAAGAAAAAATAATGGGGACATGTTTCGCAGGTTACCTCAATTCCTTCTTTCTTTGCCTTTCTTATCAGTTCAATCGAACCCCTGGTTGATATATGACAGAGATGAAGTTTGGCACCCGTAAATTTACTGAGCATCAAATCTCTGGCCACGATTATCTCTTCGGCAATTGCGGGTGACCCGGAGAGTCCGAGCCGGGTTGATACTTCACTTTCGTTCATCAATCCGCCTTTACTCAAATTTTCATCGATGGGATGTTCAAATATCGGTACATCAAAGATTTTTGAATATTCCATAGCATAACGCAGGACCCTGGCATCACTTACCGTATTGCCATCATCAGAGAAACCCTTCACGCCGGCCCTGATAAGTTCACCGAATTCCGAGATTTCTTTGCCTTCCCGTCTTTTTGTGATTGTTCCAATCGGAAAAACCTTACAGAGATTCACCCTTTCGGCTTCTTTTATTATATAATTTACAATACCATCGTTATCGATTACTGGCTCTGTATTGGGCATGCAACAGATAGTGGTAAATCCACCCGCGATTGCCGCCCTTGAACCACTTTCAATCGTCTCTTCATCAGGCCTGCCCGGATCACGAAGATGGCAGTGAAGGTCGATAAAACCCGGACTGATGATCATTCCACTTGCATCAATAACCTTGTTGGCGTCAATTTTGAGATTACGTTCAATCCTCTGTATTTTGTTCCCTTCAATAAATATATCAGCAACACGATCAAATTTTGATTTGGGATCGATGACCCGGCCGTTTTTGATTAATAGACTATTCAATTTTACCCCCCGCATGGATAAATAATATTCCCATTCTCATTGCTACCCCATTTTTTACTTGTTTTAGGATCACCGATTTGGGGCCATCGGCTATTTCCGGGTCTATCTCTACACCCCGATTGGTTGGACCGGGATGCATAATAATACTCTTCGGTTTCATTCTCTTTACACGTTCAGCAGTCAAGCCATACAAATTTCGATATTCTCTGACCGAAGGGAAAAGTCCTGATTCCTGTCTTTCCAACTGTATTCTCAATGCCATTACGACATCAAAATCGCCAATGACTTCATCAAGTTTGTAAAAAATTTCCACGTTTAATTTATCGATATCAATAGGGATAAGGGTAGGTGGTGCGCAGATTGCAACATTTGCTCCGAGTGTCTTTAACCCAAAAATATTAGAACGGGCCACTCGGGAATGAAGTATATCACCAACAATCAATACATTAAGATTTTTAATATAACCAAAGTGCTGACGTATTGTCATTATATCAAGCAATGCCTGCGAAGGATGTTCGTGGGTTCCGTCACCGGCATTTATGACGAAGGCATTAAGATTATCAGCAAGAATCTTTGGTGCACCTGAAGCAAAGTGTCTAACTACGACGCCATCGACCTTCATCGCTTCAATATTCTTGGCAGTGTCTAAAAGTGTTTCGCCTTTTTTGACACTTGATGTGCTTGTCGAAAAATTTACAACATCAGCAGATAGTCTTTTTGCAGCCATGCTGAATGATATCTGGGTTCTGGTGGATGGTTCAAAAAATAGTGTAAGTATTGTTTTGCCCCTTAACGCCGGGATAATGGGAATGGGACGTTCCAATACTTCAAGGAATTTTTCTCCGGTGTCCAGATAATTCTGTATATCTTTACTGCTTAACCCCTCAATTCCCAAAAGGTCTTTTTTTGGATTCATTGTTTTTCGGTTATCTTTAATTGTTCAACTTTGGGTCGGAAATGATGGGCTATTTTTATCCGACCTCTTTTAACCTTTATTTTTTTTATTTTTGTCTTTCTATGAACAAAGACCAGGTCCTGACCGTCAAGTTCTTTGAGATATACATCTACAATTTCTTTTTCTGATGTTGTAATTCGTTTACCAACATAATCTGCCTGGATTGGCAATTCTCGATGCCCGCGGTCAATTAAAACAGCGAGTTGAATCTTTTTGGGCCGACCAAAGTCAAGGATTTCTTCTATTGCGGCACGAATCGTTCGGCCCGTGAATAAAACATCATCCACAAGGATAACGACACGGTTATTTATATCAAAGTTTATATCGGTTCCTTCTATTATCGGGGTTTCAGATACAAGTTGAAGATCATCACGGTAAAGGGTTATATCAAGAGCGCCAAGCGGAATTTTTGTTTTCTCACACTCCGTAATTTCAGCACCGATACGCTGGGCGAGAATATCACCACGTCTTTTTATTCCAATAAGGACAAGATCCTTTGTTCCTTTATTCCGTTCAACTATTTCGCGGGCGATCCGGGTGGTAATCCTTTTTATATCGGCAGGTTCAAGAATTTTTTTCATAACTGAATCTAATTATAAATAAAAATTAAGCAAAGTCAAGTCTTGACGGAAAAATTGGATTGGGTATAATAAAAAATGAAGAAGGCGGTTATTGCACTGGGTGGAAATGCTATATCTAATACTGGAAGAGACGATATCCATGTCCAATTTGCTAATACAAGAAAGAGTCTTGAAATAATTGTAGAATTAATAAAACAGGGATACCATATTGCGATTACGCATGGAAATGGTCCCCAGGTGGGCAATGCCCTTTTAAGGGTTGAGAGAACTGCCCAGGAGATTCCTGCCCTCCCTCTTGGTGTAATTGTTGCCGATACCGAAGGTGGCATGGGATATATGATTGAGCAAAGTCTTCAGAACAAATTGAAAAAATTAGGTATTGAAAGGGATGTGATCACGATCGTTACCCAGATAATTGTGGATGCCAATGATCCATCAATAATAAATCCAACAAAGTTTATCGGTCCGTTTTATAATGAGAAGCAGGCAAAAAAATTGGCGGAGCTATTTAACTGGACGATAAAAGAGGACCCAGGACGAGGTTATCGCAGGGTTGTGCCTTCTCCTAAACCAATAAAAATAGTGAATTCACGGATTATAAAACAGCTCGTTGATGAGGGTGTGATAGTTATTGCGGCGGGCGGAGGTGGTATTCCTGTTTATATTGAAATAGATGGAACTTACGAAGGCGTTGATGGTGTGATTGATAAGGATCTGGCTTCAGCGGTCCTTGCTATTGAGATAAAGGCACAAATTCTTGCGATACTGACTGCAGTGGATTATGTATATCTAAATTTTAAAAAGCCCGACCAGAAGAGATTAGAAAGAATGACTTTAAGCGAAGCAAAAAAATATTTAAACGAAGGGCACTTTCCATCGGGGAGTATGGGACCCAAAATTGAAGCAGCGATTAAATTCTTAGAATCCGGCGGAAATGAGGTAATTATAACTTCGCTGGAAAATGCTAAAAAGGCCTTTTTTGAAGATTTTGGAACTAAGATCGTCCCCGATTAGATTTAAAACCTCCAGATGGGCCGATAGGTTGCAGCAAGTATACCGCCCGCAATTGCACCGACAATTATATTTATCACAAACATAACAATAATGGCTACGATCATATAACCGATTACCTTTTCCTTCGGCGTGGACATCATAACCGGCATTCCCAGATACATTAGATAAAGTCCATATAGCGATGCAAGAAGAACAAGTATTCCGAGTACTGGAAAGATATAAAGAATTCCAGCCACGAAATAAGGAGTCATAGAATAAACCGCAAGTTTAAAGGCATTTGTGGCATTGGGAACTGAATCAAAAGATGGGGCGAGTGCATTTATTACAATGCCTTGAATATAAAGACCTATTAGGGTAAAAATAAACCAGACTATTGCCCAGACGATGGCAGACGCAAATGGGTATCTTATTACACCCAGCATACCAAAATTGACGCCAATGAGTACATAACCTAAAAAACCAAATATTGCCGGGATTAAGGCGAGCGGCACTGCATAACCAGTCAATACCTGCATAATGTTTGTTGGTTCAGATTTTATTTTTTCCCATTCAGTCTTTGGATTGAATAGAATTCCTTTAATTCTTTCAATCATTGAAACCTCCTTAATGTTCAAGTATATATAAGATTGTTTTAAAGTCAATAGATATTTAGGAATTTTAAGGCGCAATTACAAAAAGTTGTTAATTCTTTTTTACAGTTGTTGACTTTGACACTCATTTGAATAAAATTGGTTATGGAAGTTACTAAATTTACCGAGAAAGATCATAAGCACTGGGAAGAGTTTGTTAAACAGGCAAATAATGGCACCATATTTCATACCCTGAAATTTTTGAGTTACCATCCCCCAGAAAGATTTAAAAGCCATCATCTCTTAATAAAAGAAAAAGAGAATATTATTGCACTTTTCCCAGCAGTGATTGAGAATAAGATAATTATCTCGCATAAAGGCGCATCATATGGTGGATTCGTGCTAAAGCAAGGGCTAGGAATACATGATATCTATCTTTGTGTGACGCAGCTGGTTGATTATTTAAAAAGAGAAGAAATTAAAAAAATTGTTCTGACCCAGACACCCTTAGTCTATTATAATCAACCGAATCAATATATTGATTTTGCATTGATGAAACACGGATTTCAGTATAGAAAAAGAGAAATAACTGCTGTCATCCCGTTGAATGTTGCTGAACCGCTTCTTGTTTTTCACCCGGATGCGCGGCGCTCCACAAAAAAAGCAATGAGAGAAGGTGTGAAAGTAAGAATAACCAATGAGTATGCACAATACTATGAAATATTGAAAAACAATCTGGGCATGCGGCACAATGTATCACCAACCCATACTTTGAATGAGCTTTTAAAATTGAAAAATATGTTTCCAGATGATATAATTCTTTTTGGTGCCTATCTAAAAGAAAAGATGATTGGTGGTATGGTCATTTTTGTGACCAATCCCCGAGTAATTCTTGCCTTCTATATCAGTCATAATAATCAATATCAGGCATACCGACCGGTGAATTTATTATTTTATGAAGTGATAAATTGGGGCCGGCTCAAAGGTTTCAAATATCTTGATTTGGGAACATTCACATTGAATATGGAACCAAATTGGGGGTTGGGAAGATTCAAAGAAAATTTCAATGCAAGAGGATTTTTGAGAGATACATATGAAAAAGAGTTATGAAAATACTCAAAAGTCCAAAATGCCTAAATACCTAAAACATCTTAAGGAGGAAAAATGAAGGGAAAAATAATTTGCGTGTTTGTTTTGATGTCAGTTGCTGCTATAGTTTACTAAATAACAAATCCGAGACATTGAAATGGCTAAATAAGGCGATTGAACTTGGAATATATGCCTTGAATTTTCAAAAGATACCTGATTATACAGGCTATATCATTTGCTGTCCTTATGGTCCAGACATAATGGGTAAAATGAGTTTCGGCTGGGAAGAAAGGGATAGTGCTGAGAAGCGTATAAGAGAAACAATAGAATTTATGGATGATCGTTATAAGATTGATAAAGAAAAGATAATTCTATTGGGATTTTCACAGGGCGGGACAATGGCTTATTATATTGGCTTGAAAAATGCAGATTTGTTTAAAGGGATTATTACAATCGCAGGGTATTATGATAGCTCTTTTAATCAACTTCTGCCTAATTTCTGAAATAAATGTATTAAATTTGTAGTAATACTTGGTGAGGATGAACTTGATATAGAATTAAGGCAGACCTTGATGGATTGAATCAGTTAATCAAGTCAAGAATCAGTGTTAGTTTTCAGGGCTATTCT
Source organism: Caldifarciminota bacterium (assembly GCA_965649105.1). Classification (GTDB taxonomy): domain Bacteria; phylum Hydrothermota; class Tepidihabitantia; order SM23-42; family JAOAFX01; genus JAOAFX01. The sequence continues at coordinate 1,561 of CBFGJP010000013.1, read as the reverse complement.
GGTTATGGTCATACAATTCCTAATGATGTGGATTTTGAAATTAAGAGAGCGATTGAATGGCTGGAAAAATGACTGTTTGCCACTAACAGATTTTGGTCTGCGGATATTTAAAAGCCGAGTAAACTCGGCTGCTACAGTAATAATTAATAGGTAGTTCAAGAACTAAAAACAATTTGAACAAAGTGGGGAGAACTAATCGTCATTCATCCTTGACAATAGTCATTATTTGAATATAGTATTAATAAAGATTAAGGAGGCATTATGAACAAAAAAATGATTGTCTCAAGCCTCATTCTATTGGTGATTACTGTCGCGGTCTGCTTTGCGGCTGGTGAAAGATATTGGTTAAGAGAAAAATATCCTCAGGGAACCTATGGAATTACCTACAATCCCAACACGGACCGTATCTACTATGTGAATTATACCACCCAGGTTATTTATATTGCTTCATCAGATAGTTTTGTTACAAGTTATGGAACAATTCCTGCACCAAATAATGACAGTGGTTGTGTGGATTTGAAATACTGTTCTTATGATAATACCTTCTGGGTTCTCAACAAGAGACACAAAACAGTTTACAAAATAAATTCATCGGGAACGGTACTACGCTCATTCAGTGTGTCATATATAGATTACCCCTGTGGTCTTGCCTGGGATAATACAAATCGACAAATTTATATTTCTGACAGGAGAACGAGTGGCGGCCAGACTCAATACATATATTGTGTTGATACAATGGGTACGGTAATAAGACAGATGAACCATCCGTATCAAGGTGCATGGTATGGTGCGCGCTGCCTTGAATATGTGCCGGCACAGGGAGCTAATCCCGCACATTTACTCAATGTATATACATTCTTTAATAGCATACCTGCTCTTGATAGTGCTGGTGTATTTGCCCTTAACCCCCAGAATGGTCAGGTTATAAACTTCTTCAGATACTGTCATCCAAGTAATGATAGTAGTAATATCCGGGGTGTAGCAGTTGATCCAAGAGATGGTTCGTACTGGATTACACTATATCAGTATGGCACCTGAACATCCTGTCCTGGGGCGATCGCAAAGGTCGCCGGCTTCTACGGTGTAGGAGCTCAGGAAAGTGTAATAAATAAAGAAATTAAAATTGGCTTACATTTAAATGTATATCCCAATCCTGCGAAAAAAACAGTTTACATTTCTTCTCCTGTGGAAAAGGGAAGGACTATTGAATGTAGTATCTACGATGTTACAGGCAGGCTTGTGAGAAAATTGTATAATGGAATCTCTAAAGAGGATTGCATCAAACTTTTCTGGAATGGTAAAGATATTAATGGAAGGAATGTAGAACCTGGAGTCTATTTTGTGCGGTTGAATTCATTAATATTTCAGGACTGTGTCAAGGTTGTAATTAATGAATAACATAAAAGGGATCTTGAAAGGGGGATGGTATTTACCATCCCCTATTTTTTAATGAAATTGAGTACGTCTTTCATCAAAATAAGATCTTACCCAAAATAAATTAAGATTCGCAGGCGAATAATAAGGGAATTGCAGGTTTGAATTAGTAGTCATTCTCTTTACT
>CBFGJP010000012.1:0-45381 GCA_965649105.1 Caldifarciminota bacterium | reverse complement strand
ATTCAAGATTGAATGATTTAACAACCCTGCCTGAAACATCATAAATCTTTATCATGTATCCTGTATCGTGTATCCTGCATCTGATATGAACATTGTTCCTGAATGGATTGGGTGAGATACTCAGATAACATCTATTTCTAAAAGGAATTCTTTCTTTTTCATCAACCATTGTCCCAGGTGTATAAAAACCCTTCACTTTTACAATCCGGCTTGCATTATAATATCCATCCAGTATAAAAGTAATCCAGTAATTACCATCCCTCGGATCAAGTTCTATGCCCTTTAGATTCCAACTGGGAAACAGAAATGCCCTATTTGATGTCAAAACCGGTGGTTCTCCCCTCATCTCAATGATTCCGACGCTATCCAGTTCATCTCCTTGCGAATTAAACCATGTCTGTGTCTGAATAAAAGAATTACCCAACATCTCATAGGCAAGACACCGTGAGTTGTAATATCCCTGAGCAGGACTATTATATTGATTTGCATTTCCCAGCGTATCACCGATATATAACAATTGAATCGCACCAAGAATTGTCCTTCTGTCTGCAAACCACAATGTATCAGGTGGTTTAAAAGCAATACCAACAGGATAATCATCTGCAGGATTGTTGAATTGACGGAGAATCTCTCCATTTGTTTTATTGATCTTCCAGACGACTTTAGGATTTAGCGCAATAGTATATAACGCATCGTCATAAGGGCTGTATGCTATATCAGTGAGGCTATCAGCCGGTGCAGGAATTGTGCCATAGAATGTCACAAGGCTATCCGATGAATAGCAGTAGATGTCAGATGAGTTGAAGTTTATCACATATATATTTTATCATCTGATAGGTCATAAGTAATGCCATACACCATGCCATTTGAAGGAAAACTGGGTAGAATTTTTGGGCCCCAGATAATCTTCCCTGGAGCGATACCGACCATTTTATTAAAACTTCGTGTCCAGGTCGTTTCAGCAGAGATTACTGTTAACTGAAAATTTGCTATATGACCGGCTGGTGTGTTCTCTAATACATACACAGCAAATGGTTCATATGTATTAGCTACTGTATCTCCGGGGTTGATTGTGCCATAGAAATATATTGAATCACTGATTACGATATAATTAGAGGTTGTCCGTAAAATCGCCTGGACATTATTTGCTCGCATATTACCACTGTTCTTTAAATAACAAACAATACCTGCATCTTCACCCGGGTCAAGTTTACCATTATTATTGCTGTCATTAACGACTTAAGAATTGATGAGAACAATGTTTGGTTGATTAAAAAATAGAACCAGTATTGAGGGTCATTTATCGGTGCGATATTGGGTGCGGGACCGCGCGAAGAGAAATTCGTAATATTATCACTGGGATCAGTAGCACCGATTCCTGCGACGAGTGGATAACTTGCAGGCGAATTAACAGTCTGATTTCCAGGGCCACTACTTCCTGTACCAAAGGCTGAAAAGATACCTAAATTTTTCCAGTTTAGAATGATATTCCACCAGTGTAAGTCTGAACCATTGGAAGAACCCCAGGAATTGTTTATTGCGCGAATATCTATAGCCTGTGCCTTTAAATTTGCAAGATACTGCATACAGCCATCTATCCAGGAATAAGGTCCTGAACCGTTATGATCAAATGCCTTGGTCGGAATATACTGGACACCGTATGCGGCACCAACATCATCAGTAAATGGTCCAAAACCATCACCGCCACATAGCGTACCTATTGTAAAAGTACCATGGCCTTGATCATCATATGGTGATGATTGACCGTTAACCCCATCATACCAGTAAGGTGATAACCACTTACCCTCAAGGGCAGGATGGTCAATCATAACACCAGTATCAATATGACCAACAATAACCCCTGAACCACTATAACCTGCAAGCCAGCAGGAATCAGTCATAATCTTTGTGATATTCCATCCTGGTGCACGGCTGGTGATATCAGGCTCTGCAGAAATTGTTTCATCAAGTTTTATGATTCCATTATGGCAGATAAACCATATTTCATCACACCTTGCAAGTTCATAGATTATTGCCTTTGTCGCCTTCAAATGGAATCCATTGAAAATCCAGAATTGCTCAAGAATCTCTACCTCATCCCCGGGCAATCTCTTAAGATAATCTATTACTCCCTTCTGGGAATTTTCCGCAACTTGCTTAAAAACATTGCATTTCTCCTGAGGACTCAGATCTTCAATCTTTTCATAGGGATATTCAACATTCATATGGACGATGACGAAGATTTTTTCATCAGGTGATGCGTTGTTAAGTATCTTTACAAGTTCCGGGGTCAACCTACCTGGAACTTGTGGCAACAGAACAAATAAAAATATTGATAAAACACCCATCAATGCTTCCCCCTTTCACTGAAGGATAAATGTCTTAGAATTTATCCATCTTTTCTAATATTTTTTCTACGCATTCAAATTTTATAGGCAATCCATTATCATAACACTTTAATAATTCTTTGTGATATTTCTTTAGAATACATAAACCACAGGGTTTACTAAAATATTTTTCCAGTCTTGATTTTACAACATCAGCCTCCTTTATGACATTCCCCAATGACACAGGAAGGAAATTGCAGGGCCAGAGTTCACCTGTGGTATCAACATAGATATGCTCGGTTCCAGCACCACAACCAAATTTTGTAGTATCTTCAATAAAAGGAGATGTGATAATCTTTAACCCGTCATCTTCCCTTGCGGATTGAATATGTAATAACTTCAATCTTTCTATCTCTTCACTGTTCAAATAATCATCTTTTTCTTTATCAAACAATCTTCCTGTGCATAATGGCTCAAGGATGAATAATTCATCAATACCTAAATCTTTTACAAAATCTATAAATTTTCTAATCTCACCATTATTTATTAACTTATTCGTTGCCACGGTCTGAACGACTGTATATAAGCCAGCACTCTTAGCATTATTTATGGCATCAAGTGCAATGTCAAACGCACCATCCCTACCCCTCGACTGGTTATTTATTTTACGGTCATAATGGTCAAGGCTGATAGAAATTGAAAACAGACCACTATCTTTGAGTCTCTTCGCCCTTTCTCTGCTTAATCCATAACCAGATGTTAAAATAACGAATGAAAGTTCTTTTGAATATTTTGAGATCAAAATATCTATATCATCCCTTAATAGCGGCTCTCCACCAGTGAATACAACTGTGCTTGCTCCCCAGTCTCTAAAGATAGAAATAATTTTATCCAGTTCTTCTAAACGCAGTTCATTATCAGGGGTATTATCAGCACTACAATACCAGCAATTGAAAGGGCATCTCCGGTTTACCGCGATGAATGCCTGTCCAAACAGGGTTTTGTTATTTCTTAAAATAAACTTGTTTGAATAATGCCTTAAATGACGACTAAAACTTATTGAAGGAATAGGAGGAATGAGGAAAAAAAGAATTGCCTTATCTTCAAATTGATTAATCTTTTCATCCTTCATGGCTGTTTTGAATAGTTTCAGACAGGAAAGGATTGCCTTTATGCCCCCTTCTTTAAAAAGATAAAAAAATTCCTTAGAAAAATTTAACCTACCTTTATAGAACAAGATAGTTTTGCTCATTTTTAATATTTTAAATCACTGACATTAATTTATTAGATTAAGTGCAATCTGAATGACCCGGGCTCTCTAAATTAAAATAGTTTAAGATTTTGTCCGGGGGCAGGTTTTAACCTGCCCCCAATCTGTATTATTTCAGCATTATCACCTTCTGAACAGCATTCGTCTGATCTGTTTCAAAGCGGACAAAATACACACCCGCTGGCAATCTCCGTCCCTGTTCATCATCACCAGACCAGTTCAATTGATAACTACCTCTATTCTGTTTTGTATCCACGAGACGACGTACCAACCTACCGGCATTATCATAGATGCTGAGATTGACCTTTGTGTTTACTGGGAGATTATATTCTATTTTAGCAGTATTGTAGAATGGATTCTGGAGAACAATGAATGAAAATCCCTTTGCCTGATTCGCCGGCCGCTCTTCAACAACCACGAGTGGATTATGGGTAACCATCCAGAGCCGTACATAATTGCTGTATAAAGAGTGTGGACCAAAAGGAATACCTAACGAGGCAAGATGCATTGGCCATTTGCCTTCACTTTCAGTGAGCGGCACTTTTTCTAAGTTCTTGTGCGGTAAGAGACTGGCATAGTATGAAGGATAATAACCTTCAACCCTACGGGTATTCCATGCCTGGCAGTATTCAGTAAGTTCTGCTGGATACTTATTTTTGATTCTACCCGTTATATGGTCTTTGACCAGCGCAATTGCATCCTTCAATGAGAATGGATAACCCCAGGCAATCCTTGCATAGATTCTACCGATTAGGGAACCGAATAAACCCGGTGCCGGGTCATAAGGATAATATCCAACCCCACTTACTGATAAGTCCTTGCGCATCCCATAGAATGGCAATGGGTCAACCGAGTATGCATAGGCACGACCCGGTCTTATTGCTTTGTAGAATCCTTTTGCGGCAAAGATGAAATCACGCTTCCAGCCTTCAGGCACCTCTGGCAGATTACGAGCATCAAATGCAAGCCTCACTTCATCCCCTGATTTCATAATCACAAATCTATTATCACCGTCCTGCAATAGTGGTAGCACATCACCATATCTCGTGTAGTATCCAGCTGCTTCAGCGTAATCAACCTGAACCTTAGTAGCATAATCAAACTCACCAGGATACCTGCCATCGCTGGAAACATAATCAGAATGTCCATAATAATGTAGGTCTGCTGAAACAGGTGTGAGTTCTGCAATACGATAGTTATCATCTGAATTTGTAGTAACCCATACCTTATCAAGATAGACTTCATGATAGAATGTTATTCTTATCTTATGGTCACTGCCTTTAAAGATTGACTTACCATTCTCATCAAAGAGTGGATAGGAGACAACTTTTTTATGACCCGCAGGCATACCACAGGATTTAATCTTCTGCCATCTACCGTTATTGTAAACCTCAACTATCGGATTTTGAACCTTCATTCCCTTTTGATATGCCTCATATATATCGCTAATCTCCTTAATCTTTCCTGCATCAGGGAAACGGGTACTACCATAGAAATACAGAACCGCTTTATCAGGGTTATCTAATTTTCCAAGGTCTATTGTAATCGTAAATGGTTTGGCAAATCCTGTATACCCTGTTAACTCAAATGGAGCAAACTGTCGGTCAATAGAACTCAAATAATCAGTAATATCCTCACCCTTTTCATTGAACGCCTTATAAATGGGCTTTTCATAACCATTGAAGATCTTCAATCCCTGGTATCCAGGCCAGATGAGTGCCTCAAAAGGATAGATATCAGTATTTGCAGGGTGGTCAACTACAAAGAGTGCTACATCATCAATATAACTGACCTCCTGGAGCATTTCGTTTATACTGAGATGGTATCTTCCATTGACTGGCTGTAATTTATTGCCATCAATCTTTACATATTCATCATAATCAGGCGGAGCATATAGATTTACACCCATCACCCTACCAATCCAGGTGCCGATATCACCACCGGTTATAATATCACCAATGAAGTAGCTTTTGTTTTTGTTATGGGTAAAGAGCAACGGGCAGGATGATTTGATATAGACATCATTCGCAACACAGGCATACAGGAATCCATCATTCCCTACATAAGCCTCAGCAGAATCATCAGGAATGATGATACTGAATAATTGGTCTGCAGTAACATTCTGCTGGGTTAACTTTAAAGAATAAGTACTGGTCAGGGTATTCCAGAGGCGTAACCTTAATTGATTACGCACCCCACTCCCATGGTATCCCCACCACTCAAGTGTCATCTCTTCAATTGCGGTATCCGGGACTCCTGTCAACTTGAACCCATATAATTGTAAATCCTGATGTGCTGAATCCTGTGGTGAACCTGCAGTGACCCACCACTGATTATCCAGTGCAGAAATCTGTTGTTTTTCAGTGGTCGTTGCAGGAATCCAGACAGGATTTGTTGGTGCAGGTGGAACTCCTGAATCTGCATTGGCAATCTTCCAGGCATTGCAGTCCGGTGTTGTGACTTCATACACCCTTGCTGCCACAAAGTTCTTTTTCAATGTATCATCGTAGTGCAGGGTGTCGGTTGATAGATTAGCAATACCGATTGCAGTATAGTGATTCCCGCAGGAACCGACTGTGAAATTGTCAAAAGTAATCAGTGTATCTTTATTCTGGAGGAGCGAGCCAATCGTGCGATTGCTGGTATAAACAGTCGTTGTACCGCGCTTTATCTGGCATACTACAGGTATATTGTTCTCGTCATATGTTCCCGCATTCTTGAAACGAATCTGGGGCTGAATGACAGTATATTCGCGTTCCCTTGTTCCAGGCACCACAATCGTCTGGACCCTTATATTATGGTGTGGTGTTGGTGGCGGGGTCTGTTGTAAGGCGCGATATAGATTTATTCTACCCCAGCCGTAATTATTGTTCGGATATGGTGCACCTTGAGACGGTTGGTCACAGGTTGTATAAAAGATTTCGTATAACTGGTCTGGAGTAAGTGAACTATTCTTTTCAAGCAATATTGCAGTCCCGCCGGTCACATGGGGTGATGCCATTGAAGTTCCTTGCAATGAAGTGTAGCCACCATTATTATAAGATGACCTAACCGCAACACCAGGTGCAGAGACATCGGGTTTCAAGAGATTCCATGTTGAATAATACCAGTACTGAGGTTCATTCCAGGGGCTCTGATTTGGTGCCGGTCCACGAGAAGAAAAACTTGCAATAGCATCAAGTGAATCAGTCGCTCCTACACCTATCGCGGTTGGATAATTTCCTGGTGCATTTGCTGTCCCTGGATTTGGACCGCTATTACCATTGGAGAATACAGGAAATACATCAAGACTTTTCCAGTTCAAGATTATATCCCACCAGTGTAGATCGGTCTGGCCTGAACTTCCCCAGGAATTACCAATCGCCCGAATATCAACACCACCAGCCTTCAAATTTGCCAGATATTGCATACAGGTATCAATCCAGGCATACTGTCCAGAACCACCGGAATTAAATGCCTTTGTCGGAATATACCGTGCACCATACGCTACACCAACATCATTTGCAAACGGACCAGGACCATCACCACCACAAATCGTTCCCATTGTATGGGTACCATGACCATTGTCGTCATAAGGGTTAGATTGTCCACTCACACCATCAAGCCAGTAAGGCGAAAGCCATTTACCTGTAAGTGCTTCATGGGTAGTTAATACTCCAGTATCAATATGGCCAAGAATTATCCCGGAACCACTATAACCTGCTGCCCAGCAAGAATCTGCCTTAACCTTTGTAATGTTCCATTCCGGAGCACGGCCCGTGATATCGGGTTCTGCTGAAACCTCAGCATCAAGTTTTATTATTCCATTATGACAGATAAACCATATTTCATCACGCTTTGCGAGCTCATAGATTATTGCCTTTGTCGCCTTTAGGTGGAATCCATTGAATATCCAGAATTGTCCACCGACCTCAGCGAATTCATCGGGCAGTGACCTTAGATACCCCACAATCTGCCTTTGCGAATTCATCGCTATGTCTTTGAATACTACACACTTTTCCTGTGGACTCATACCACGCAACTGGTCATAAGGATATTCAGTAGCCATATGGACGATAACGAGTATCTTCTCATTATCCGCAGTACTATTTAGTATATCCACCAGTTCCGGTGTTATCTTGCCCGGAATTGGTGGTCTTGCGACAAACAGAAACGCAAGTAATAGATTAAACATATAAACCTCCTTTCTATCTTTCCCTTTTTCTTCATAGCAAGCCCCTTCTCTACGGTGGCACGCTATTTACAATACTAAGTTAGTCATTCCTAACGACCTATCACCTCCTTTCTGATTCATTCCTTTCTTATAAAATTATATTTGATATTACTCCTAAGTCAATAGTCAACTGCAAATCTCAATGCTAATAACCTTTCCGAAAAAGAAATAGTTCATTTACTAAATATTTCAGTATAACCAACCTCTCAACCCCAATCTATGAACTATCTTTATCTTATCTTCACCACCCGCACGGGCGAAAGACTTTTATCTTCAGGAACTATGAAGTATATACCCGTTTGAACTTCTCCACCAATATAGTCGCCTTTGTATCTGCCAATCTGTTTCCCTGTGAGATCATAAAGAAGAAAATATTCATTTTCGTATCCCAGGATAGAAGCGAAGGTAGTGAAAGGATTGGGGAAGATTGTCAATGGACCTTCATGCACTATTATCTCCTTATTCTCTTCTATACTAACATTACCAGCAGGATTTCTCTTGAACCAGATTTCAAAATTTGGCCAGACCACATCCTGCCCATCATACCACACAACATAAACATAAGACCCTGATAAAACTACACACGGATGAGATGAAGTGTTGTCATCAAAGGTAAATTGCATATCTGAACTCCAGGTAGCACCATTGTTTGTTGAATTTTTATAGAAGATCTCTTGATGTCCTGTTCGCCAACTAACAAATGCAATATGAATATTTGAACCTGATAAAGCAATTGAAGGACATCCATCAGTTTGAGTGGAATTCGTTAACCTATAATCCTGGGACCAGTTGAATCCACGATCCGTTGAATATTTGTAATAAACCTCCATATTCCCGGGATTACGCCTATCTCCCCAAGCGACATACACAGTTGAGCCCTGAACCGCTAAGCATGGTTCAACAGAAATATCATCCGCTTCAGTGAGTCTCATCTCAGGGCTCCACGTAACACCACCATCTGTAGAATGTACATAGTATATTTCAAGGTTCGTTCCAAATCGGTCGTCATTCCAGGCAATATGCACATCAGAATTATCAACCGCAATTGAGGCTTTGTACTTATTGCTGGCAACCGAACTGCTAACCTGGATTGGCGTACTCCATGTGGTGCCGTTGTCAGTAGACCGCATATAAAAAATATGCTCGCGCGGCCCAAATCCAGTTGTCTCCCATGCAATATGAATGTTATTTCCTGCAGCGGCGATTGCGGGACGATAACAATCAAGAGATTCAGCAATAAATGTCAGACGAATATCTAATCCCCAGGATACCCCGTTATCAGTGGAGCGCTTATAATAGATTTCATGACCAAAGGGTGTATCTCGGTAATCACACCATACAACGTGGACATTTGGTCCATTGACCGCGACCGAAGCAGATAGTTGATTAGAAGAATTTGTGGTAAGACGGATTTCCGGCTGCCAGGTCGTACCACGATTTGTGGAACGAATATAATAAATGTCAGTATTTGTTGAGCCCCCATTGCGCCAGTCTTCCCATACTATATGGACATAATCACCACTTGCTGCAGCAGACCGCGCAGTACTGAAACAAAGTTGTGAGGTGGAATCGTTATAAGTCAATCTTACATTGGGTTCCCACTGGGCCGACGCAATGATTGGGAGAAAATTCAATACGCCGAAAAAGAGTACATAAACGCCACATAATGCATTTCTAATATTTGTCTCTGTTTTCATAAAGCCTCCTTTTTCGCGATACTTTAATAATAGTGGCTGTGTCAAAGAGAAATCGATAAAATAAACAAAATCTTACGATTTTTCAAAAGAATGTTGACCAATAACCGAGGTCTTGACATTGCTGAAATAATGATTATAATTTTTCCACAAATGGCTAAAATAAATAGTAACGAAAGATTACTGGCAGTTCAATACTATTTAAAAAATAAGACTACCCTTAAAGAAGCGGCACTATTGTTTAAAATTCATTATATAACACTTTTCAAATATGTCAGACGCTATAGAAGATATGGAGAGAAAGCATTAATACTGAACTACCGCAGACCCTGGAACAGGGCTAATAAAAAACTTGAGGAAAAAATAGTTTTATTAAAAGAACGAAATCCAGCTCTCACAATAAAAGATGCTCAAAAGAAACTTCAAAAAGAGGGCATAAAAATATCATTCAAAGGAATCTGGAATATCTGGAAGCGGTATGGCTATGCAGGATATGATAAGAAAAAAATGAGTATAAAATTTACTGATTACTGCCCGTGGACAAAGGAAGCACAGGCAAAATTTGAAATTGCAGAAAAATTATATGCGCAGAACAAAATAAAACTTTCTGCTCAAATTATAAATAGCATTCCAGTGTTACCAGATAATAACCTGCTCCCGAATATACCTGATTCTCTGCTCAACATTAGAAGAAGGGTTGAAAAAGTGGCACTCTTGTATGAACAAATGCCGGTTCCATCTTACTTAAATAAATTGAAAAAAACTTGCGATGAATGTATTAAAAAAGGCTTATATTTTTCAGCATTGAGGTTGTTGATAATAGAGTTATATACTTTATCCTGGTTGGGCCAGTTCAAGACGCAAATAACATTAATGTCCAAAGCAAAAAAATTTATTTCAAACGACGGGAAACACCTCTCGGTTTCTCCCTTTGCCTTACGCTATCCACTACTCATATCTGAGGGTTTTGTATATACAAAATTTTTTAAAATAAACAAGGCATATGAAATAATTAACTCATGCCGTAGATTATTATTAAGACGTTCATATCCAATCCCCTATTTTATGCAATCACTCGGAATTTTGTATACCCATATAGATGATTATAAGAATGCAGAGTACTGGTATTTAAAGGTTTTAACAGAACGTGAAAAGAACTATCGGGATTGTGCTGAAATAAAAAATTCTCTATCTACGGTCTATATTTTGAAAGGCGATTATCAAAGGGCACTTTCATTTTTAAGATGTCTGAAAACTATGGACTGGCACGGTAATGTAAAGTATCTTTTGACACGAGGATTAAAAGCATTGACCGAAGGTTCACCGCATCAGGCGATACAATTTGCTGTAGAAGCAATTGGGTTGTTGAAAAAAGAAGGTATCTATTGGGGGATATATAGTGCAAATTTTATTATTGCGAGTTCTTTGTATAGTCTGGGAGAATCAAAGGAGGCGATTGGAAATTTGCAAGATACTTTAAAATTTATAACCAATAGATATGTAAAAGAATCATTGATATTAAAATTATTAATTGCACACATCCGCGATAAACCATTGCCCCCAAAATCAAGTTTTAATAATTTGCCACGCGTAAAAGTTGTTAATCTACTATGCCAGGGTAAATATTTTGAGGCACTCAAGTATGCAGAGGAAAAAGGGATAATGTCCGACATACATCGGTGTGTAGTTTTTTTTCCTAAAATGATGACGAGAATTTTAGAACGAAGGGTATCAACCGGTCTGCCAAGAAAGATGCTTCAATTACCAATTTTTAATTATAAGTCACCGGCTTATAACATTAAATTCTTGGGTGATTTAGTTGTTTACAAAAATCAGAAGTATCTGGGTTGTAAATTAGGGCCGAAGGACAGTGCATTTTTAACATATCTCTGTTTCAATGCATTTGAACCAGGGAAGTCTATAAATTTAGACAAAATTTATACAAATTTTTGGCTCAGAAGTGAAAATGCATCGCGCAATTTTTCACATCTATTGGTCCGAATTAAAAAAACATTAAAAATACCGACGCATTTATTGGAAATATCTCGTGGAGGTGGCACTTCGGTGTTAATCAATCAGGGCATATACTTTACCACGGATTATCAGGAGTTTGAGCAGACCCTTGCCCGGGCAAAGGCGCTGGAAAGGGCTGGTGAGTGGGGATTTGCTAAAAAAGAATACCTGCGGGCATTTAAACTTTTTCGTGGCGAGCCGTTTAAGAAGAATTTTGATAACTGGTCTGTGGATATGAGATTTAAGATTTTGAGCCAGTTTGAGACCGAGGCGATTGCCTTTGCAAAGAGTTGTATAGAACACAACAACAAAAATGATGCGAAGAATATTTTAGAAAAGATAATCAAAATAGTACCGGACTCAACCGAATCCGCAGATTTATTAAGGAACATTCGTAATACTTGATTTTTATCCAGATTCTCATATAATTATCTTATATGAAGTATAAAGACGAAGTCAATTACTGGTTGACTGCTGCAGAGCATGATTTAGATGTAGCTGAGTTTCTTTTCAACCATGGCAGATATGATTGGTGTCTCTTTATTGCCCATTTAGTTTTAGAAAAAACCCTAAAGGCATTTTATGTTCGAGACAACGAAAAGATGCCACCGCCAATCCATAAATTAGATATTCTCGCTTCACATACAAAAATAAATCTTTCTGATGGGCAGATAGAATTCCTTAAGAAAGTAAACGAATTCAATATTGAAGCAAGATATCCAGACAAGAAGTTTTCTTTCTATAAATTATGCACAAAAGAGTTTACTCAAAAATATTTTAAGGAGATCAAGGAGTTTTACAAATGGCTTTTAGAAGAAATAAAAAAATAGTGAGTGAAATCAGGAATTTGATTAAGATACTACAAAGGAATGGCATTGATATTTCCGCGGCTTACATTTTTGGTTCATATGCAAAAGGGAGGGCTATTAAGTGGAGCGACATTGATGTTGCTTTAGTATCAGATGATTTCAGCGGAATAAGATTTTACGATATTGAAAAATTAATTTCTACACTTAAAAAATATAATAATTTTATTGAATTTCACCCATTCAAAAAAGAAGATTTTAATCCGGAAAAGGACCTATTTGTTAAAGAGATAGTATCCACTGGTTATAAAATCAAGTAGATTAACACCATAAAAAAAATAAAACTTACTTGATACCGAGGTAATAAATTTTGCAAAGAGCTGCACGGAGCACGGCAATAAAAATGATGCGCGAAAAATACTACAAAAGGTTTTGAGAATTATTCCTGATTCACAGGAAGCAAGAGAATTGGTGAAAAGGTTGAATGGTTAAATGGTCTTATGGTTGGATGGTTAAGAGATAGAGCAGAGAATTTTTTTCCTATAAAAGAGGGATGTAAAAATAGGCATTGACTTCAGCACTTCTTATATATATAATAATGAATGCAAGAGATTAGATTTCTCGCAAATGTAAATATTGAAAAACCAATAATAGAATTCTTGTTGAAAAAGGGTTGGGATGTAAAGAGTGTTTTAGAAATAGATAAGCAAATGTCCGATGACGCAGTTTGTGCATTGGCAAATAAAGAAAAAAGGATTATTTTGACCAATGATAAGGATTTTGGCGAAATTGTTTTTTTCCAGAGAAGAATTGTGTATGGTGTTATCCTTCTCCGTATAAAAGGTCAAGATGTAGAAGAGAAGATCACACGGTTAGGAAATTTACTTGCAAGGCATTCCAATAAAATAATAAACCATTTTGTTGTCATTACAAATGAAAAATTTAGATTTATACCGTTGGAGGTGATTTAAATGGAAGAAAAAGAGTTACTCAAAAGGATTGAGAGAAATCCCGAGATAATGTTTGGTAAACCGGTTATAAAAGGGACACGATTGCCCATAGACTTGCTCATAGAAAAACTTGCCCATGGATATACCGAAGACCGAATATTAGCTGAGTATCCCTTTATAACTAAAGAAGACATCAGGGCTGCATTGTTATATGCAGCGAAGGCTCTTGCCCTTGAAGAGGAGTTTTCGGCTGTATAGCAAAAAGTCCTCTTTCTAAATACAAAAACCTTCTATTCGTCTCCGTTTTAACATTCTAACATGTTAGAATGTTAACATGTTAGAATCCTTGGATTGGATAGGAACACTTTTGAGAATAAGCACAATATTCTTATTCAAATTTTATATTCCGACATTCTGGTAATTACCAGAATGTCGGAATGATTTTTTTTATATTATGGTTATACTATAAGAGTATATTATCAACATTTTGCGAATTGGCGAAATGCCGAAATGCTATTGTCTAATATCGGTCATAACTTGTAAAAATATCTTTACCACATCTTCATCAAATTGAATACCAGAAAACTTTTCTAACTCACTCATCGCCTCCTGTCGGGTAAATACCTTTCTATAAGGCCTTTTCGAGGTCATTGCATCATAGGCATCAGCGACCGCGATGATTCTACCAATCAACGGGATCTTTCCATCTTCTAAACCTTCAGGATAACCACTGCCATCATAGAACTCGTGATGACTCTTCACACCATCTAAAATTTCAGGGATATCGGTAAATCCGGATAAGATATGATAACCCCGTAAAACATGTTTGTTAACCTCCTGTCTTTCTTCTACTGTCAAAGGCTCAGGCTTATATAAGATTGCCTCATCAATTCCTATTTTGCCTAAATCATGTAACAAACCACTCGCCTCTATCATTACCAGTTGCTCTTTACTAAAGCCCATCTTTTCTGCAATCATTAGTGCATACTTTGCAACTCTCTGGCTATATCCATCTCTATAAAGTAGAATGCTATCAAGTGTCTTACCAATCTCCCGCAGGTCTATTAATGCCTTCTCTGGTTCACTCTTTAACGCCTTAACAATCTCTTTCAAACAGGCGATTAAAACATCAAGATATAGTTTCTCCAAGTTTCTCCTTTTGTTTACAGCCGTAATGACAGATGCAGCGTCCATTTTTAAATGGACGGATATTTTTACACGGCAATAAATTGCCTACTCCACACAGGAATAAATTCACTATTCCGATGGTAACCGTGTAGTCTCTCTAAAAATGTAGCGTCCAGATTTATCCCGAAATAAGATTCGGGACAGGTCCGGACGAAGATATTAATAAATCGTCCATCTAAAGATGGACGCTACATTTGGACGAATGGAAATTTTTCGTCTAACTGAAGTCGGACGCTACAGGGTATTTCAATCCCCACGGGACTGAAGTCCCTACTCCGATTATAAATCAATTTGTATTAAATAAAAAAATCATCTATTCATCTCCGTTCTAACATTCTAACATGTTAGAATGTTAACATGTTAAAATCCCTGGATAGGAACCCTTTAGAAAATGGAATTTCTTATCCGTTTATACTGGTTTCATCCATTTGCAGCTACCAAATAACCAAGCGTAGCGAGGTTATCCTGTTCAAATTTTTTTTCGCCCTTATGTGGATACTGAAAGTGTATTATCAATATTGTGTCAGTTAACGAAGTAGAGACTGCTGAAAAGATTCTTTATTTGTGCTTCTGGTTCATTAATTCAAGATGTCATTCCGAACCCTGCCCCGGATCCTGATTCGGGGTTTGCAATTATTTTTATGCCAACAAAATTAAGCATCAGTCTTTTATTTTTATCAATTTTGTCCGATAAATATTTCTCAAAGAAGTATCAACTAACAAAAAATATACTCCTGCAGGAAGATTCCCTACCCTATTTCCTTCTATTATCACACGGTTTGGTGTGAATCGTAATGCGTTTTCATAAACGCGTCTACCCAGGACATTGTAGATTGTGATTCTAAGGGGATTAGGTGAAGATCGAAAAAATCTAATTTCAAGACGGTCGTTGAAAAACAGAGAAGTGTTCACGATAATAGAATTTTCGCCGAGAAAATTATCATAGAAATCTTTAATGGCAGTTTGATACTCACACACGCTAGAATCGTAAATACTACAATCATAAATCGTTGGTGTTAAATTTACAACTGTTGGATTGATTGTATTGATTACCGGAGCAATCTGTGCGATACTGGGATAGATAGAACTATCAATTACAGTGTATGTAAAAGTATCGCTCATACAGGTGTGCCCTGAACTATCAAATTTTATGAGAGTCACCAATCCGCTATCGGACCATGGAGGGCTCCCCGTACCCCAATAAAGATAACCGTAATCAGATGTCTGCAACAATGGATGTCTGCTCCCCTCGCCAGTTTTATACTCGGCAGTATTCATCCATATCAAATTTCCCTGTGGTCCTATCTTCCAGATGGTTGGCGTGGATATTACTATGCCACCACTGCTATAGTATGCATGGGCATTTATGATGTATTCCCCTGATTCTATTTTTACCACCGTTTTTGAGCGAAGAGCCACCGCCGCATTGTGATTTTCCTCCTCAAGACCGAGTCGTTTTGTCCATTCTATATTCCCAACACTATCCATTTTCATTAGATAAATGTCGTCATTGACGTGGCTTGGAGGCAGTGTCAGGTCACCGAGAACCACTAAACCACTATCGTTTGTGGTAATTACGGTGGAAGGCAGAAGATGGTGGGAAGGTAAATAAGAGACTTCTTTTGCCCATACAGTATTCCATAAGGAATCAAATTGTGCGATTACCATATTTTCAGTTGCCTGACAGACAACTACATAGCCTCCACCAAATTGAATCACCGTTTCATGGCTATTGTGGCTGCCTGATGCTCCTGAAAAGTCAATGACCCTTGCCCACTCAAGATTACCAATGCTATCAATCCTTACAAGCATAATATTATAGTCTGCTGCCCCAAAACCATTCGTATGTCCTGACAAAAGAAAATCCGAATCAGTCTCTTTTAGAAAACAAAAACCGACATCATTATTTGAACCACCAATAGATTTTGCAAATCGGAGATTACCAAAATTGTCAAATTTATAAAGACAAAAATCAACTGGGCCAAGAATCGGGCCTGTGTAACCGCTAACTGCATATCCTCCATCATCGGTCTGGTTAATTTTGTAGGAAATATCCCAAGGGTTAAGGTGCAAAATCTTTGCCCACAAGCAATCATAGGTGCTATCGAATAGCGCAATGAAAGAATTCCAATTAGAATTGTCATTTTCAGTAATCCCCGTAACTGCAATCTTGCCATCATTTGTCCAAACCGCATCGTATGGAACAGTCACTACCTGAAACCCACCATAATGTTTTATTATTTGTTCCTGTGCGGTCAGGAAACCAATAAAGATATATAACAAAACCAACATCTCCTGGATGTTTTTAATTCTTATGGCCATTTTGCCTCCTTTCGCTGACATTATATATATAAATGTGTCTTTCCTGATAGCAAAAAATCAAAAAACTAAATGAAATTCCATAAGATTTAGTGTATTTAATGTTCGTTATCGGAGTGTATTTATTTGGGTTAGGCGGTATAAAAAGAATGGAGAAGAGGGACTTATGCAGATCTATCGGAGGGGCTGGAATAGAAAGAAAGTCGAAATTGAAAGAACAATTGCCTTTTTGAAAGAAAAAAGTCCATCGTTGACCGTGCGGGAAGCACAAAAAATCCTGGTTATGAATGGTATCAATTTATCAATAAAAGGGATATGGTCAATCTGGAAAAGATATGGATATGCTGGATTTTTAAAGAAAGATATGACGAACAACTTTACAACCTATTGTGTTTGGACCGCAGAGTCAAAGTCAAAGTTTGAAAAAGCGAAAAAAATAATGAATTCGGGTCAGATTAAGAAAGCCGCACAAATTTTAAATTCCCTTCCATCTTTGCCTCATAATGATGTTATCCAGCAAATTCCGGATGAGTATCTGAATATAAAAAGGCAAGTAGAGAAAATGGGAATTATGTTCGGGAAAATGCCATTTTCTGAATATATAGAAAAAGTAGGTAAGTTATTCAAAACCTGCCTGGCGCAAGGATTAAACTACAGTGCTCTGAGGGTGGGTACGATGAGACTCATCGCCATTACTTGGTCGGCAAGGCCCAAAGAACAACTGGAGTTAATAAAAATTCTAAAGCGATTAATTATTAGAATCAAGGGGCATCAATCACCTCTTTTATTTGAACCCCGATTTACTATACATATATGTGAAGGCATTACCTATTCAATGATTCCCAACATTCCAAAAGCTTATAATTGCACACTCATCTGCAAGCGACTCCTGGAAAGTAAAAAACATCAATCTGGTTATTTAACATCACACCTGGCATTTCGTTACACCTATATTCAAAATTACAAAGAAGCCGAGCGGTATTTTTTAAAAGCAATTAACAAAGTAGATAATCAAACCAAGAAGCGCCTGCTCGGTGCGATGGCGCATACATATCTAAATCAAGGGGAATATACTAAAGCAATAAAACTTTCTCGGTATATCAAGTTTACGGGCTGGAATGATACACAGTGGGATAGTTATTATCAAGCCTGTTTTAATCTTATAAAAGGGAAGCCTCAAGAGGCAATCATCCAGGCAAACCTGGCACTAACATCGTTTAATGAAGACAGATTGTTACTTAAAATATGTAGCACATACCTTGTTATCGTAAGTGCCCTGATGAGTATGGGACATACAAACGATGCCCAAAGGATAATTCGCGGATTTATCCCGGTTCTCAAGAAGAACAAACTGCAAGCTGAGACTATTATTTTCGAAAACTTGATCAGCGATTCGCAGAAAATTAAATCACAGTCTTATTCTGACGAGTTACCTACGGTAAGACTAATTTTACTCCTTCGGAACCACAGGTATTACTCAGCACTGAAGTATGCAAAGAAACAGGGTATAATGGACTATTTCTATAAATTTTGCCTTTGCTTCTCTGAAAATATTATTAAGTTAGTTGAAGTCGGAAAACCAACCAATTTACCGAAGGCAATTTTAAGATTACCGGTGTTCAATAAAGAGTCGCCAGTTTATCACATAAAACTTCTTGGTGGGTTGGTTGTTTTAAAAAACCAAGAATATGTGAAGACAAAATTAAAGCCTAAGGATGCAGCATTTTTGATTTATCTCTGCCAAAAGGCGACGGAGCCGAAGAAGTTTGTTAACTTAGATGAAGTTTATGCCAATTTCTGGCCAAAGAGTGAAAAGGCGTCACGCAATTTTTCCCATCTATTGGTGAGACTAAAAAAGGCATTAAAGATACCGCCATATCTATTTGAAATATCCCGAGCGATTGGTAATCCAATTTTAAGCAATCAAGGCATTTATTTTACCACTGACTATCAGGAGTTTGAGCAAAACTTGGCACGGGCAAAGGCATTGGAGCGGGCGGGTGAGTGGGGTTTTGCTAAAAAAGAATACTTAAGGGCATTTAAGTTATTTCTTTGATACAAATTTCTATTTTGATTCTCTGCCGGTAAATATTACTTTACAGTTGTCCGAAGTCACGGGTGCGCAATATTATGGCATTAGACTGATTATTGATATAACATACCTGTATGATTGTATGATTATTCCTTAACTAAAAATTTTGAAACCATAGTCATCGATATGCGGGTACCTATTTCTGGCAAATCTTGACCGGAAACAAAAACTGGCAATATGACACAGAATAAATCTAGTTTTAGAGTAATTATATGCTAAGTATACTTGACATCAAAAACCCTTTAGATATAATCAATTGAAAGGAGGTTCAATGTTCAGGTTGATTTTTTTAATCCTATTTGCCAGTACTGCTTTTTCGGGCACATTTAAAGATGATGGTCTACCCGGAATAGACATAGAAATTTCAAATAACGGGATGAGATACATAACACCCAATGCAACAATACCAAAATTTTTGCCGCAGACAGTTAAGTACAATAATTCCCGCGCCGAAACTTTATGGGTAGATCGCAATCACCAGTATGCCATTGCTGAACATGTTTCAATCTCTGGTAATGGTATGTTTATCCAGGCAGGTTGGTGGTTGAATAATAAAAGGACAAGTTTATATAGAACGCTCGGCAACAATACCCCATTATGGACATATCCCTTACCATTAACCGAATGGTATATTCCCGTTGACGTATCTCTAACTGGCGAAGATATTGCTGTTGGTTCTACCGGCGAACCCTTTTATAGTTTTACTGCCAATAGCAGCGCCCCTAAATGGCGTTTTAACCTGCCAGCAGGTTATAAGATTGCCACCAGTTCGCAGGGAACATGTGTTGCAGTTAGCGATAATGGAGAAATCTACGGAGTTCTTGCAAACTCAGCTAATGTTGGCAAACTATTTATCTTCAATCAGACCGGTGATACAATCCGCACGATTACCTTTTCAACTAATAGTGGTATTTACGGGCTTGATATTTCTAATGATGGAAGTGTCTTTTGTATATCTACTTACTATGCGACATACGTTTACAATCTTGATGGGACAAGACGCGATTCTCTCTATAATTATGGTCAGAGCAGTGCAAAGATATCTGGCGATGGAAAATATCTGGTGAAAGGGCACTTCAATGGTAGGGTATATCTGTATCGTTGGACCGGTTCAAATTATATGCTAAAATGGGAGCACTACACAGGTCATCCCTGGGTGACGGCAGTGGCAATATCGGATAACGGTGCAACAATAATGGCCGGAACATTCCAGTATAGTCCTACTTATTCCGGAAAGGTCTTGATGTATGATTCAACTTCTTCAACACCGCTCTGGGAATACTCTCAGTATGGAGATTATGTTGATGAGTGTGCACTTTCAGCCAATGGAGAAAGAGGTGTTGCAGTATCCTGGGGACAATACCAGGCAACTTTTGGAGATGTGCTCACAGTCTTTAATAAATCTTCCTCAACACCAATATTCCAGTTACTGGACGATATTGATGAACCCGGTTCATTGACCTCAGTAGATATTTCAAAAGATGGTTCATTTGTTACCGCCGGTGGCAAGGCAGTCCACGCAAGAGAATTTGGCAATGGTGGCGAGTTATATGCAATTAGAATAATTGGTCAATTAGCAACCGATGTTGGTGTGAAGAGTATTAACTCGCCCGGGAATTTTTTACAGGTAGGACAATCAATTGCACCCGAGGCAACGGTAAAGAATTATGGAACTACTCCCGCAAGTTTCACCACATACTATTTTATTTACGATTCGCTTGGATCTGTTATTTATCAATCAACTGCTTCAGTAAACAATCTCCAGAGTGGCGCCGAACAGATACTGTATTTCTCCCCCAACTGGACAGTTCCTGCTTATGGCAGATATATGACCGTTGTCTATACCGCTCTTGCTGGAGACCAATATCCAGCAAACGATACCCTCAAAAAGGGTAGTATCTGCTTCCATGACGGTGCGGTCTCCAGGATTGAATTTCCATTCGATGAACTGACTTTAAATTATACAAGAGCGCCCCGCGTTACAATCACGAATAACGGCAGTTATTCAGAAAATATTCCCGTAGTATGCCAAATTTATGACGCTGGTAATAACCTTGTTTATACCGGGAACGGTCAAGCATATCTTACCCCTCTCCAATCGAGCACACTCTGGTTGAATCCCGCCTGGACACCTGCAGCAACCCAGATACATTCTGTTTATGTCTATACCAATATGAATGAGGATTATAATCGGAATAATGATACATTAATGAAATCGGTCAGCATAACAACTGAAATCTTATATGATGATGGTAACCTGGACACTTATGGTTATGTATCCCCGAATTTCTATGATAACAAATTTGCCCTAAAGATGATCCCCTGTTTACCCGCACCATTTGTTATCAGCCAGGCAAGGTTTTATGCAAGCACATCTTCACCAATGCTCATTTCCCTGAACGCTGACTCTTCAGGACTGCCCGGGCTTACCCCCGATTATTACATTGCACCACCGGAAACCATATTTCCTCCGGGTGCCGGTTGGGCAGTAAAAAGCTATTCGCCACCAATTGTTATAAATAATTCAAACCCATTCTGGTTTGTCCTGCACTGGCTCTCAAATTCACCAAGTGCTCCTTATGTTGGTATGGATAATTCAATCCCCAGAGACAGTGTATCATACTGGTACTGGACCGAACCGTCAAATTACGGATGGCATACCTGGTATCCCTATGATTTTATGATGCGCGTCTATACCGACTTTGCACCCGGAATTTCCGAAAATCATAAATTACCCAAAGAAAAATTTATGCTCTATCATCCGATTCCCAATCCATTCACGCAAAAAATTCGCATATCATTCCATATACCCGAGCAGAAAGAGTTTAAACTGAATGTCTACGATGCAGCAGGCTGCCTGGTGAAATCATTGGTAAATGGAGAAATAGAAAAAGGAAGACATTTGATTTTATGGGATGGCAAAGATAATAAAGACAGACCGTTGAATGCCGGAATATACTTTATTAAAGCGGATTATGCAAACGAGACTTTCACCGAGAAGGTCATCTTGGTAAAATAATTGAAGGTTGAATCATAAACGAAAATCCGTCTTAAATTGGTAAATAATTATAAATAAAAAGGAGTTATTATGCGTTTAAATAAAAGTATTTTTATTATAATTGTCTTCTTTATTTGCATTCTCCCCGTTTATTGTCAATATCTTAAAGAAACTGGAATAAATACGCCTGTGCTCAATGAATTAAAATCCTCTTTCAACTTAAGCACAGAAGATACCGCGTTAATCAATGCCTTAACCAATAATGACCTCAATGAATTGACATTGAATAGAGAGTTTTTAAAGAAACATAATAATTTGTTCAGTAATAAGATTGAGACTAAAGGGATAACCGACCAGAAGAATAGTGGTAGATGCTGGATATTTGCAGGTTTGAATATCTTAAGACCGCTGGTGATAAAAAAGTACAATCTAAAAAATTTTGAATTTTCGCAATCCTATGTTGCATTTTACGACAAACTGGAGAAAGCAAATTTTGTCCTTGAATTTGTAATACATACAAAAGATCGTGATTTATTGGACCGGGAACTTAGTGAAATTCTTGATGATGGTGTCCAGGACGGTGGATACTGGAGCTGGTTTGTTGCACTTGTTGAAAAATATGGTTTGGTGCCTAAAGATGTCTATCCTGAGACTCACCCAACAAGTAATACCTGGTTGTTGAACCGAGTGATTAATGAACAAGTTCTTGCCGGAGCAGGTATTATAAGAAAAATGGTGAAAGAGGGCGCGGATGATACTGAACTCAGGATGTATAAGTTAAAAATACTGAAAGAGATTTATAAAATTCTCATTATGAACTTCACAGAACCACCCGAAAAATTTATCTGGCGATACGAAGATAAAGATGGGAAAATTATAGAGACAAAAAGTTTTACTCCAATTGATTTCTATAAAGAAGCAGTTGGAATACAATTAAAGAATTATGTCTCATTAATACATTATCCAGGTAGGGATTTTAATCGCCTCTACGAATTTGACAATTGCCGCAATGTTTTTGATCAATCCAATCCCCAAAGTGCAAATGTTGATATTGAATTAATAAAAGAGTTAGCAAAAAAATCAATTTTGAATAATGAACCTGTTTGGTTTGCCTGTGATATCGGGAAAGCAAGTGACCGTAAAACGGGAATCTTAAGTTCAAGAATTTTCAATTATGATGCCCTCTTCAAACCTGAAATCAAAATGGATAAAGAAAATAGGATACTTTATAGATTTAGCGCCTCCAACCATGCGATGGTACTACTCGGGGTAGATATTAAAGATAATAAAACAATCAAATGGCTTGTTGAAAATAGTCATGGCAATGATGAAGGTGAACAGGGTTTTTATACAATGTATAGTGATTGGTTTGATGATTATGTTTATGAAGTTATAATCAATGTGAAATACTTACCGGAAGAAATAAAAGAAATCTTTAAACAAAAACCAATCCATTTACCACTCTGGGACCCTATGGCTGAATTGCTGAAAGTTGAATAGTCTAATTAGATGAAATTAGATTCAATTTTGCCGCGGAGTTTCTCTCGGGATATCTGGGCACTTTTTCTCACGAGTGTTATAAGCGCCGTTGGTTTTTCAATAACCATGCCCTATATGAGCCTTTATTTAAATAATGTTCTACATGTTCCAATGACTGTTGTCGGCGCACTATTGATGTGTGCTCAAATAATTGGTGCAACCGTAGGTTTGTATGGCGGTGAAATCAGCGACAAATTCGGCAGAAAACTTATAATGGTTCGTTCATTGTCCGGCAGATTTATGCTATTCGCCTTAATGGGTTTTATCATTTTAAGATGGCACAATGTTTATACTATATTTGTCTTTCTCATTTGTAACTCAATATTATTTTCATTTTACATCCCGGCATCCATGGCTTATGTTGCAGATTTGACCGAAGCAAATGAACGATTAAAAGCATACGGCTTACTGCGGATGGGCGGGAACCTGGGTTGGGCACTTGGTCCTGCACTTGGTGGATTACTCGCTTCAATAGAATATGCTTATCTCTTTTTTGTCACTGCATTGTGCATGTTAATCGCTACGATTGTATTGGTAAATTACTGTAAGGAATCATTGGTACATAAAAAAAATATTCGGAATTTTGTTCTAACACAGAATAAAAAAAACTCGATGTTCACAATTAATCTAAAAGAACTATTTTCTGTAGTTAACGACCAGCACTTTCTTATCTTCACATTAATTTCCTTCACGATATTTATTGTCTGGGGCCAACTTGTATCACCTTTATCAATCTACACAGTTAACCGAGTTGGAATAACCAAAAGCCAACTTGGAGTATTATTCTCTATCAACGGATTTATGGTTGTCATATTTCAATATTTTATAACTGGTTTTATTCCCGATAAAAAAGAATTATCCGCATTATGGATCGGTTCATTAATATATGCCATGGGTTATCTCTCACTCGGATTTGCTACGGGATTCCTATCCCTCATTTTTTCAATGATTTTAATAACAATCGCTGAAATGGTAATAACACCATCAAGCCAGAGTTATGCATCAAAGATTGCCCGTCCCGAAAATCGGGGTAGATATCTTGCCTTCTATAACCTTGCCCAGACCTTTGGTTGGGCATTTGGTCCCATGCTGGGCGGTGTTCTTCTTGATACATTTCCCGGTCGCTCAATCTTCATCTGGGCTATAATTGCTTTTATTGCCTTATTATCAACCATCGGATTTATAGTATACAAAAATAATGTGAAATTTAAAAATGTTTAAAAAAGCCAAAATAATAATAAACACAACTGCCGGTGCACATTCTGCCGGCAGGAGATTAAAACATATTCAAAACTACATCAAAGAATCGGGCTGTGAACCCTATATCAGCGAAACACATTACCGGGGTCATGCCAAAGAACTGGCAATGTATGGGGTAAAAAAGGGGGTTGATTTAATCATCAGTATTGGTGGTGACGGAACGATAAATGAAATCATAAACGGAATGATGGAATGTAAAAAACTGGTTAGTAAGCTCCCTGCCCTTGGTATCATTTCGGCAGGAACCGGGACTGATTTATGCAGAACATTAGATATTCCATTTGATTATCAAAAGGCAATTAAAATGATAATGAAAGGAAATTTAATATCAATAGATGTTGGCGTTGTTAAATTCAAATTAAGACGGAAATACTGGCTAAGGTATTTTGCCAATGTTTTTGACATTGGTCTCGGCGGAAATGTTGTTAGAATCGCCAATCATATTCCCAAATTTTTCGGAGGTTTTTTAACATTTCTTTTTTCCAGTTTCGTAGGGGTCGTCATCTCCAAGCCGATTTATTTAAAAATTTATAAGGATGGTATGGTTAAAGACGAAGGCAACTTTAACATAGTTGGTGCGGCTAATGGCAAATATTTTGGGGGTGGTATGAAAATCGCTCCGATGGCGAGCATCACTGATGGCTATCTTGAGATATTGTATGTGAAAGACACCAATATTTTTAAATTCATTAAAAATGTGTTACTGCCGGTATATGATGCCAAGCATTTATTTTATAAAAAATTATATCACTTTCGTACCCCCAAATTAAAAATTATTTCCAATAAGGTATTTACAATAGACATTGATGGAGAAGAGGAAAAAGCAGAAGAAGTTGAAGTATCAATCCTGCCTCGAGCATTAAATATTGTCAGGCCATCTTAGAACATAATTATAAATTATTCTTACAAATTCCATAATGATTCAAATTGCACACTGATTCCTCATTAACATTTTTGAAACTTAAATGCACAATATTTAAAAGGATTGTGGATTTTTCCCCTGCTTTTTTCCGAGGAAATCAAAACTCCCATCAAAAGGGAAGGAATCTGGAAGGAATTCAAAGTTGCACGACCTTGACTTCAGAAGTTATTTGATTAAAATAATTAAAATGGAGATTTTATGAAAAAAGCCCATATAATAATAATCGTGGTATTGGCAGTGGCAATTATACTTGGGCTGATAATTGGACTCGGTTCAAAAAGTGCAAGTTTTTATTCTTCTGGTAATATTGGAGTAATTGAGATTGAAGGCGTTATTTCATCTGCTAAAAGGACGGTTCGCGATATAAAACAATTTGCTGAAGACCCCAACATTCAGGGGATACTTGTTCGCGTAGATTCACCGGGCGGCGGTGTTGCTGCGTCCCAGGAAATATACGAGGAACTTAAGAAATGTCGCACCCAGAAAAAAGTTGTTGTTTCTATGGGTGCAATTGCGGCATCCGGTGGTTATTATGTTTCACTACCTTCTGATTTAATCGTTGCCAATCCAGGAACAATAACCGGTTCAATTGGTGTTATCATGCAATTTCCTATTTTCGAAAAATTAATGCAAAAAATTGGCATTGATTATGAGGTTATTAAATCAAAAAAGCATAAAGATATAGGTTCACCGTTTCGCAAAATGGATGAAAAAGAAAGAAAGTTACTTCAGGATGTCGTCACTGATGTATATGAGCAGTTTGTCCAGGCAACATGTGAAGCCCGTAATCTGCCGAGAGACAGTGTTTTAAAATTTGCTGATGGTAGGATAATAACCGGCAATCAGGCAAAAAAATTGGGGCTGGTTGATACCCTGGGTTCTTTTGAAGATGCTGTAGAAATTATTGGAGATATGCTGGGCATTGCAAAACCCAATTTGATATATCCGCAAAAACGACTCAGTCTGATTAAGTTATTGACCGAGCCGATTGAACAAATCTTTATTCCCAAATTATCTTACCTGTGGCAATAAATTTCAAAAAAATCAATCTTTTTTCAGTAATAATCATTGTATTTTTTTTCGGTTGCCAGAGAATGGAATACAATCCCAAACTCGTTGAGTATTTAAAAGCAGAACGTGCCCTGAAGAAACGGGTTGGTCCGCACCAAGGATTAAATGATTCACTCAAATCATTACAGACAACTTTAAAAATCGATGTTAAAAAGGAACTGAAAAAAATAGAAAAAAATCCAGAATTGTGGATAAAATTACTTAAGGCAATTGATGGCGAAAATTAGTAAAAGTTACGGGGTAGTTGAGGGGTTTTATGGCAAGACATACTCATTCTATGAACGTTGCGATCTAATAAAATTTCTCGCTTCCTTAAGATTGAATACTTATGTATATGGTCCTAAAGCCGACCCATTTCATCGAATAGAATACTATAAATTATACCCTCCGGTTTCAATGAAAAATTTTGAGATTTTAAATAACCTTGCCCATAAATATAAAATAAAATTCAACTATGCACTTTCTCCGGGCCCAAAACCTAACATTAAGTCAATCATAAGAAAAATCAAATCAATGATGGACATTGGCATTGAAAATTATAGTATATTTTTTGATGACATTGTAATAAACTTAGATACAAATGTAGCGCTAATGCAGGCGGAGTGTGCAAATGAAGTGTATGCAATAATCAAAACGAAATTTAAAAATTCGCAACTATTCTTCTGTCCAAGCCAGTATCGTGGTTTTGAAAAAACCGCTTACATTTTGACTATCGCAAAAATATTACACAAAGATATCAAGATATTCTGGACTGGTAAAAATATCGTATCTAAAAAGATAACAGGTAAAGATGTTGACCGCATCACCGGGATCTTAGGTAGACCACCATTAATCTGGGATAATATTTTTGCCAATGACTATATCCCCGGAATAATTATCCGATTCCCTTATCGTAATCGCACGCCCAACATAATAAATAAAGTGAGTGGCATCTTGCTCAATCCAATGAATCAATATTTAAAATCAAAACCCTTGATTTCCACTGCGGCAGATTTTTTTAAAGACCCATATAATTATGATCCCAAAACCCTTGAAATCAAACAAAGAGATTTTGTTAAAAGAATATCAGCAATATAAAGAAAACTCTATTTTGGTCCGAAAGCCTGACCAACCCCGATGCCCAGGAAAACCGATGCAAGCCAGATTATTAAGACGAGCATATAAGCATTTTCTTTTTTCAAATTATTGGTAATGCTGATCCCCAGTGCAACAAGAATCATTTCCCAGATGATAAAGAAGTCAAAGCTCGATAATAATTTGTAGGCAAACGATTTAACTGGAAGATTGGGAATAAAA
This sequence comes from Caldifarciminota bacterium, assembly GCA_965649105.1. GTDB lineage: Bacteria > Hydrothermota > Tepidihabitantia > SM23-42 > JAOAFX01 > JAOAFX01. The sequence continues at coordinate 17,423 of CBFGJP010000012.1, read as the reverse complement.
AGGGCAAGGGAAGTACTGACCTTTAAAGAATTTTTTGTCAAAATCAGAATCCAGCGTAGAAGTTGGGCAGGAATTTTAACCAGAGCTGCGTATGATACAACTGTGAAAATAAGTTTGTATGATCCTTCACCACCAGCCATAGGTATAAATATGTTTAATAACAGAGCGAATATTGCCAGAATAACACTCACGCTGATTATTGTTCCTATCACCGCCGAGATATAAATAAAAGGGCCTGAAGTAAATTTCATTGCCTGTTCTATCTGTTCATCGGTCATATTCCGTTCTTTCATGATATCTACCTGTTGGGCATTTATCAGGTCTCGTGTTGTTGCAATATTCAATACCGAAATAATACACAAGCCAATCAACACAACAATTAAGGGTTTTAACCATTCAGGCTTTTCCTTTATATTGCTGAAAGTTGCAGAAGGATTGACAAAGATATCTATTAAATTTTTCATATAGTATTATACATTACTCAGCGCTGAAGTCAATAGTAGAACATCGTGATTTTTATCACTTTTTATTGATTGACAAAATATATATTTTAACTATAATTTTAGTGAATTAAAAACAGGCAGCTATGCCTGATAATCAATATTGATCTTTTAGCCGGGGTGGCGGAATTGGGAGACGCACCAGGTTCAGGACCTGGCGCTGGCAACAGCGTAGGGGTTCAAATCCCCTCTCCGGCATATTGATCGCAATATTAAAATATAATAGTTCGGGGGCAGAGGTTACGAATACCAATATGGTTGATAATAATGAATAAATTAAAATTAATCGTATGGGTTGGATTAGTCGTTTATGCGTTAGTCTATATTATCCAATCCGCAATTATTATTACATATCCTTATCAGGTCTCTTACCCCGAAGGGCTAATTCTCAATCAGGTGAAACTCTTATTAGCAGGCGACCCAATATACAAAAGTATTGACGATTACCCATTCATTGTTACAAATTATCCTCCGGTCTATCTTTTTTGCTGTGCTGGACTTGTGAAAATTTTCGGCCTTTCATTCGCCTGGGGAAGATTGATTACATTTCTTGTTACAATCTTCGTTGTATTTCTAATATATAAATTCCTAAAGCCCAAAATTCAAAAAGAAATCGCTCTCATATCAGCCCTTTTATTTATCTCATCTTCTTATATTTACAAAGATACCCCTTTTATGCGTGTTGATATGTTGGGTTTATTTTTTTGTCTGCTTGGATTTTATATTTTTCTCAACATTGATATAAAAAATAACACTTTTTATTCAGTCTTTTTGTTCCTTTTATCACTATACACAAAACAGACATTTATTTCAGCACCTATCGCCATTGCAATTTGGCTATTTTTTAACCAAAGGAAAAGGTCAATCATATTCATTTTTTCAATGATAATTCCTTACCTGATCATTTTCTTGCTAATTAATTACTTAACTAAAGGTGAATTTTTTCGACACAATATTTTGTATAATTTGAATATCTTTGATTTAAAACAAGCATTTAAATACTATATCCGTTTTTTACAGACCCACTCAATTTTGCTTTTATTCTCATTACTATTTTTTCTTGATACGGCACGGAATAAAGAATTTTTTATCTGGAGATTATATTTTATTTTTTCCGCAATAATTGGCATTTCGGTAGGTAAAATTGGTGCGAACACAAATTATTTCTTTGAATTGATCGCCCTAAGTTGTATTATTACCGGCTTTTCAATTGAAAGATTAAAAAATTACATTGATTCTAAGAAATATCTTTTAATTACAAATAGCGCATTAATAACGCAATTAGTATTATTTGCTCATATGCCTTTTTATAGCGAACCGGCAATAACCAAATCTGATTGGCAGAATGGCGCACAACTTTCGCGAGTCGTATTAAATACGTTGGACAAAATTATTTCAGAAGATGCCGGGGTTCTTGTGCTAAACAAAAAACAGGTTCTGTTCCAACCTTTTGAACTCACCCAACTTGCATATCAAAAACTCTGGGATCAAGATAAATTTTTAAACGACATTAGAAGCAAACGGTTTTCGCTGATATTACTCAGTTTTAATGTTAATTATTTTTCTGATAAAGAACGTCTTACATCTAAAATGGCGGAGGCGATAAAAGAAAATTACTATATAGAAACATTAATAGGAAATTATTTTCTATATCGACCAATTTCTCATCCATAGGAGCATAACTGGATTATTCAAGTAAGTTATACTCAAAAGTTATAAGTGCAGGCAGATTCCTTTATAAATACCGAAATATCATTGCATTCCCTGTATTTTTGTTCCTGCTTTATTTTCACGGTGCAAAATCCGAATGCCTTCTGTCTCATATCTTCATTCTCTTCGGACTCTTAATCAGACTCTGGGCAGGAGGGTATATTGGAGAAATGGCACGAACAAAAGAATTTAAGTCGGAATACCAGATCTTAAATGGACCATACGGTATTTTAAGACATCCATTATACATCGGCAACTTTTTTCTTGTTACCGGCACAATTTTTTTATATAATCCACCGCAATGGTTAAAAATATTTGTAGTGGTTTCCTTTGTGATCGAATATTCCATAATCATTATTGCCGAAGAAGAATATTTAAAGAATCTGCCCAGCCGGGCAATTAAATTTTCGTTCAAAAATGTGAAATCAGAAATTTCAACTATTTTAACAATAGCGGTAATTTATCTAATCCACTTCTGGATTTTGGCATTAAAATAATCATCAAGAGGGCTGGATAATGGCCCCAGATGGAGTAAAGACACCCAGCCCCCTTGCCGGCAAGATTTTTACAGAGTCCAAAGTTATTCTTCAACAACCCTCTCTAAATCTTCATCACGGAGTGTTAAAAAAGCATCAACAATCTCCGGGTCGAACTGTTTACCTTTGCACTCCTTAATTTCTGCCCTTGCAGCACTGGCACTTCGCGATTTTTTATAGGGACGGTCAGAAACCATGGCTGAATATGAATCACAGATTGCAATTATCCGTGCATAGTATGGAATCTCATTTTCTCTTAAACCATCAGGATAGCCTGTACCATCGTATTTTTCATGGTGATATAGTATCCACTTCTCAATCTCCTTCAAACCGTCAATTGTTTTTATCATTTCCGCGCCATTTTTCGGATGCTCTTTCATAATCTTCCATTCATACTCATTAAGTGAACCAGGTTTGTTATAAATCTCTTCGGGAATTGTTATCTTCCCTATATCGTGCAATAAACCCGCAAATTTTATCAACGTAAGTTCTTTCTCTGAAAAACCGAGCGTTTTTCCAAAAATAAAAGCAATTTCAGCAACCTGGAAGGAATGATTTTTAGTATAGATATCAGTCAAATCAATAAACTTCATATACGAAGCAACTAATTCAATATTTATCTTTTTCATATTTTGCGTAAATACTCTTCTATCCATTTTTCAATCCTTATATATAAATTAAAATTTTGCAAAGCAACCTCTATCATTAAATAGTTGGACACCTACAAGATATTCAGGATGATACCTCCTGAAAACATTCGCTATAAACCTGCCTCATTTTGTGCAAAAACACATCCCATTTAGTACCACCCCGATTATCTTCTGTCCTTTTATTTTTTATAATGAAAAATTCAATTATATTGTATAGGACTTTTTCAAATTCCTATACAATAATTGACACAACTACCATTATTTATATTATGCAAAAATCATGCCTAATAAAAGTCTTGAAATATGAAGAGTTTAAGAATTGTAAGAGTTTTAAAATGCGACAATTTGTCGCATTAAAATGAAATATAAATATCTAATTAAATTTCATTTAATTTGCGGGCTATTCATGCGACAATTTGTCGCATTTATTGGGCCTGTCGCATCAGAAATGAGCAATTTGTTAAAGTTATGTTAAATTTTATGTAAATTAAATTTTTTAATATACCGTTCTACTGTCCTCCTGCTTACGCCGAGAATCTTTGCGCTTTCTTTTATGCTCCATTTAGTATTATTAAGGGCGTTTATCACTGCCTCTTTGGTAAGTTCTCTTATAGGCAATATCTCCCTTTCGTGTATAAAACCAATATCTTCGGGTCTGATTATTTTGGATTTTGCAAGAACCGCTGCCCTCTCAATAACGTTTTGCAATTCCCTGACATTTCCGGGCCAGGGATACTTCTTTAATAACTTCAAAGCATCGTCATTAAACCCATCTATTCTCTTATTTAACTCCTTGCATTTCAATTGTAAGAAAAAATTCGCAAGTATTGGTATATCTTCAATTCGTTCTCTTAAACTCGGGACTTTGATCATAAAAACATTAATTCGATAATAAAGGTCCTTTCTGAATCTACCTTCTTCGACCTCAATTTCAATCTCTTTATTTGTAGCAAATAAAAATCGCACATCAATCTCTCTTGTCTGTGTCTCACCAAGGCGTCTGATAACTTTTTCTTCAATCGCCTCGAGCAATTTTGATTGAAAAGCAAGACTCGTGTTTGTTATCTCATCAAGAAAAACAGTTCCGCCATTTGCCTCCTCCAAAAGTCCTTTTTTATCGGAGACTGCACCGGTAAATGCACCCCTTTTATATCCGAATAATTCTGACTCAAGCAAGGTTTCGGGAATTGTACTACAATTAATACTTACAAATTTTTTATTTTTTCTCGGGCTCTTCCAATGAATCAATCGGGCAATCATACCTTTACCTACTCCTGTTTCTCCGGTTATGAGAACCGGTGAATCCACAGGTGCAACATCATTTACTAAATTATAAATTTTTTTCAAAATCTTTGACCTTCCCATAATATATCCTTTTCCTATCTCAAGAACAGTGCCATCCCTCAATTGGACAAGTTCTTCTTGTAGATCTTTAAACAATATTGACTTATCGATAACAGATGCAAGTATTTTTGAGACAGTCACCAGGAAATCCCGATCCTGTTCACCAAACATTAAGCCCGGAAGTGTCGAGTCTAAATAGATTGCCCCAACAATGCGATTGCTGACAACAAGGGGTATACATAATATTGTCCTAATTTGGTTAAGCAGAATACTCCTCTTGGTATTATATCTTGAATCCTGTATTGCATCAGGGACAAACACGATGCGATTTTTATTGACTTCGTCAATAGCGGTTTTTGAAATGTCCCCCGCATCCTTGATTGTCCTTTTATCAATATTTCTACCCGCAACCAATTTCATGCCTTCTTCAGTATTAATGAATATCGCCCCGCGCTCAGCATTTGTAGCATTTATAACTAAATCAAGGATACTTATTATGAAATCTTCATCCCCGAGATGTGTATCTATCAATTCAGCAAGATTGGAAAAAGTATTTAGATACTGGGTGGAAATCGTTCGTTTTTTATAGTCTTTCAAAATCAACGGATAAAATTCTAAAAGCAGTTTCTGGAATCTAGTGAGTTCGTATTTCGCATTAATTGTTTTCAAAATATTCTCTGTTACATAAATATCCTCGGCGATATCTTTAATCTTCTTTGGTCCAAGCCCTTTTTCAATCATTGTTTCAATCTTCAATCTTTGTAAATAAGCATAATCATACAAATAACCAGTTTCCTTTAAGTCATTCAATATACTTTCAATATCAAGTTCATCAATCTGATTAATTTTAAACTTAATAATCTTTTCAAATGCTGAGGCAATTTTTTTCTCTTTGCTTATTACCGAGCTGAGTTTTCCCACCTTTAATGCGTAATCGAGTGCCTGGGAAAAATCTGCCTTGTCCAGATAGAAATCAGCAGCATTTAAAAAGATTTCAATCTTCAATGAACGCGGAAGTCTTTCAACTTCCGGGTTATTTAGTGCCTTTTCCAGATATTGTTGTGCGACCTCCCGTCGGCCCAATGTATTATAAATTTTACTCAAACCGATGAGATAAATAACTTCTTCCTTGGCTTTTATCCGCTCTTTTAGAATTTCTTTTGCTTTTTCAATCTCGCCCAGCCGATAGTAACTCGTTGCAAGCCCATAAAAGGCATAGATCGAATCAGGTTCAACATTCAATGTCATATTAAAATATTCAATCGCCCTATCAAATTTACCGATATCCTGATAAAGTCCGGCAATACCGATGATTGCCACATGCTGGATCGGTCTGATATCGGCACGCTGCGCGCCTTTTAATACAATTTCAAAATCATTGATTGCCTTTTTAATCTGTCCTTTTTCAGAATAGAGCATGGCTCTATTATTTAAGGCGGATAAATAACCATTGTATATCTTTTCTTTCTCAAATTCATTAATTGCTAAATCAATATACTTCATACTTTCATCGATATCTCCAAATTGAGAATAAAGAGAACTCAGCATATTGGCTGTGTATGCATATTGCTTTTTCAGATTTTTTTCCTCACAGAATCTCAATAGCACAAGACATATGTCTCTTGCCTTTTGTAAATCCTCTCGGAACCACTCAAGGGTAGCGAGATAATAAAGTGTATTTGCCCGGGAGATATTGTCATTTATTTTATCACATATTTTTAATAAATCATTTAAGATTTTTTCGCTCTTTTCAAACTCTTTAAGATTCATATAGCAATATGCAAGACGATGTGCAATATCGATATATTCACTCTTTTCCATATTATTTAATAATTCAATTGCCCTTTTCAAACAATCTATTGCATTAATAAAATCTCCCATATTTGTATACACTATACCAAGTCCCGCTAAACATTTAATTTTAATCTCAGCAAAATCAAGACCTGCTTTATAATAATCTATTGCCTTTTGATTGTACCCCTGATTTGCATACAAAGTTGCTAATTTCAAAAGAATTTCCGGGTACATCAGTGGTTCTATTTTTTGACTGTAATTTAAAACTTTCTCATAATAAAAAATAGACCCATTAGCATCACTCATTTCTTCAGCTTTTTTTGCTGAAAGTTTAAAATATTGATAAGCACTTTCATATCCACCAACCTGCTCATAAAGTCTGCCCAGCAATTGATAGTAGTCTTTCATGCTACCGGAGGTTTCTATCGCCTTTATGAGATTTTGCGAGACCTCATTGAATTCTGTTTTATCCATTTCCTGTTCAATAACTTTTTTAATTATTTGGTTAACCAATGAGTACAATACTTCTTTCTGCAAAATATCCGTCTTAACAAAACCAGCAATTTTTAGAAATTCGATCAGCGAATTAATATTTTCTGGGGCAAAATTGCTTAAAACCGATATAGGTAATGGCTGATTCGCTATACCAAGCACTTTCAAAATTAGTCGCTGTTGCTGATTTAAATGAGAAAGCCCCGATGAGATGATTGCCTCAATACGGTTAGATATTTTTATCTCGGCCAAATTTTTCAAATTTATGCTCCACTTATATCCTTTATATTTCAAGATTTCCTGGTGATATAGTGTTTTTAGCGTTTCCACTATAAATAACGGATTGCCACCGGAATGTTTATAAAGCCATTGAATAAAGTCATCAAGATTATTTCCATCTTCGATTTCAATGTCAATAAATGTTTTTTCAATTAGTAACCTAACTTCATCAAAGGAAAAAGATGTCAGGTTTATTTTCTCAAACTCCAATCCCTTAATTTTTTGAGAGAATCTCCCACTCCCTATAATGATCGTCTCTGTATTTTCAACGCTATGACCAATGTAACGAAATAACCCAAATTCATAATCATTCAATTTATCAATATCATCGATAAGTATTGCCACCTTTCTATTTCTTGCATACTCAAGAAATTTTTCGGTTATATCTTTGTAAACCTGTAATCGCTCTTGATTTTCCTCAAAATTTATTTCTTCACAATTGATAAAATCACAAACCGCATTGTGGAAATATCTTTCCTGTCCGGAAGCATAAAATAGAACCTCATAATCTCGGTAAAGTAATTTATACTTTAATTCCTTTAACAATCTCGTTTTTCCAGTGCCAATTTCGCCAATTATTAGCGCTGCCTTGCCCTTAAATTTAACTAACCTTTCAGTTATATCTGCTATCTCTATAAACACAGTTGGTGGGAGATAAATCTGATAAGGAAAAATTGCGATTTTTTTCCTCGGTAAAAGTTTACTAAAAATTGCATAGAGTTCAGGGGCAGTGGGTCTCAAATTGGGTTCTTCGGCAAGAAGTCGGGAGATTGTATTATTTATTTCATCTGGAATGTTTTTTATTGGCTTAAAAGGCATAATTACATTTCCTTGCGCCAAAATTTTATATATAATCACACCCAGGGAATATAAATCACTGCGCTGGTCAGGACCAATGCCCTTCAATATCTCAGGGGCGATATACCCGATGGTTCCCAATGCCTTTGTTGGATGAGTTGTTATCCCCGCAAATCCAAAGTCGATGAGTACCGACTTTTTTTGTTGCGCATCATAAATGATATGTTCTGGCTTCAAATCACTATGCACAAATCCCTTATTGTGAAAAGAAGCAAGTGCATTTATAACCTGAATTATTGCCTCAATAAATTCTTCACTAAAACTATCAAAACATCTATCTATGGCGCTCCCGTTTATGTACTCCATCGTAAAAAAAGCAAAACCATCCTTAGTCGTATCATATTCATAAACCGACACAATATTGGGATGATGAAATTGTGAAAGAATTTGGAATTCGCGGGCAATCAATTGGTTAAATTCGCTAATACCTTCTTTTGCAATCTTCAAGATTATATCAGTATTCTTACCCCTTGCCTTGAAAACCAGTGCATAATTTCCAACCTCCAATCGCTCCAGTATATCATAACCGCCTATATTCTTCGGAATATTATCCATGTTAAATAGTCTATTTCTTTTTTAGATTTTGTCAACAGGTCTTCTTAAAAAAAAGGCAGGGCAAAAGCCCTGCCCTGATGAATAAATTGATGAATAAATTATTTTCTATTCTACGCTGAGTATTTTGAACTCAATCCTTCGATTCAAATCCCTGCCGGATTTCGTGCGATTATCTGCAACGGGTTGTGTTTCACCATAGCCCCGCACTTCAAGACGGGATGGATCAATGTTGTGATATCTAACAAGATATTCTTTCACGGCATTTGCCCTTTCGTAAGATAGTTTCATATTGTAGGAATCTGAGCCAATACTATCGGTATGCCCGCCAATCTCTACCCGCATTTTTGGTTTCGCAATCAATACCTTTGCTGCATCATCAAGGACCGGATACGATTCAGGTTTTATCACTGCCGAATTGAATTCAAAATAAATACCCCTTAAAATTATCTTTTCACCGGCCTTTGGTTCTTTCCTTAATGAAAAATTCTGAACTTTTGTTTCGTCTTTGGCGATTACCACTGGACCGGTCTCGGTTATATAACCCTGTGCTTCAACCTTCAATACATAGGTTCCTGGAGCAAGAGTGACTTTATATATGCCCGTAGCAGGTTCTGTGGAAATTGCAGGAATATTCGCATCAACAAAAGAAATTTGAGCGAGGATTGGTTTTTCATCATCTTTATCTACTACCTTTCCAACGAGCGTTCCCTGGGCAAGAATGATTTTATTGAGACCAATATCTATAACTTTTGTGTCACCTTCCTGGAGACTTACTACTTTTTCATCAAATTGATAACCGGTCGCTTCAACATGGATTCTGAAGGTTCCAGGAACGAGAACTGCAGAATACATTCCTGATGTATCAGATGTAATTGATGGAAACTGTGTCTGGGGGAAAGTTATTGTTGCAACGATCGGCTGTTTTGTCTCCGCATCAAATATTTTTCCAATGACCTTAGCAACCTCTTTCTTGTTCAATGCAAAATCAAGGATAATCTGGTCGCCATCCTTCAAAACAATACCCTGCTCTTTCCAGCGATAACCTTCGGATTCAACATGAATTCTAAAACTTCCCGGTGAAAATGAAGTCTCGTATGTACCATTCGCAGAAGTTTGGACTGCTTCTTTATCCGAACCAGGGAATGTAATCGTCGCGATAATCGGTTCGCCGGTCTTTGCATCATAAACCCTTCCTGAAACCTTGGCAACAGGAATGTGAACTTCGACCTTCTTAATCAAATCAGCACCCCCGGAAATATTAAAGAACGCCTTCCACCAGAAATCAGGATTTCTTTCAGGATTAAGTATTCCCAATTCACATCCTATATCGAAACTCACGCTCCTTGCACCGAACCTTAAACCCGGCGTTACCCATAAGGATTCAATACTATTGTCCATATCAAAATAACCGAACGCCTCAAAAAGAAGTCTCACATCTTCGGAAGGAATCAACTCAATCCCGCCCCCATGAATCACATAATTAGGTCGCTGAGAAAAATCTGCGTCAGCAACATAATCAGGTTTGTGATCTATGCCGGCACGCAAATATCCTCCATTCAGGTGCGCGGCAAACGGTCCTATGCGGAAATCGAACAAAGCAGTCCCTATAATATCGGGGTCGTGTGGTATATGGGGAGGAAATTGAGGTCGATATGGCGATCCACCTGGGGGGTATGCCTCGGGGAACGAATCTGAATAAAATCTTTTGTCGCATTCATAGGCATTGTTAAAATACTCACGGGATAGGCCCGGACCAAAATTTACTGCTGCATGGATACCAAACGCATATAAAAGTGGTGTCTGTTTATCAACAATAATTGGATAACCAACCTTTCCACCAACTTCAATCGTCTCAAAGCCAATAACCGGGTCTGGGTCACCTCTGTCTTGGGGATAATTATTCATTTCAAACCATTTCGTATAGGGTGTGATACGGAACCGCATTTCAATATAGTCAATAATTGAATAGGAAATACCCGTTGATACTTTGAAGAAATGTTTGCGGTCAACCACCGCAACACCCCACTGGGTTGTATTAATCTCTTCATACCTCTCTTCTGGGCTTAAATGAAACGATAACACACCCATATTATGTGGTTGAGCATACTGAAGTTTGAACATCCCTCGGTTTCCATAAACAGATATTTCCTGAGCAAAAAACAGTCCCGAAATTGTAATTAAAGATAGAAATAACTTCTTCATAACACCCCCTTTTATTTTTGATCTAACTGATTTTCAATTTGATCTAAACCTGTCGCAAAAAAAATTGTCCAGGACACCAACTGGCCCCAACGGGAGTCGAACCCGTATCTTCACCTTGAAAGAGTGATGTCCTAACCACTAGACGATGGGGCCTTATGTGTCAGAATATAAAGATTCCTAAAAGACTCGTTATCAACGATCGCTCGATTTATTAAGAAATAATTTTCCAGGTTGGCATTCGTGGTCATTATCCTGTGTGAAAGATCCTCACCCATTGCCAATAAGAACTTTGCTGCAACCTTGGGATTTTCATTTATAATCTCCATAAACTGCTGTTTCTTTAGCACGTAAAGTCGGCAATCAGTCTTTGCCTTAACCGTTGCGGAGCGCGGTTTATCAGTCAACAATGCCATTTCACCGAAGAAAGATGATTCACCGAGCTCTGATAGCACAAGAATAAGGTCACCCCGTGTCAAAAATACCTCCACCTTACCAGATTCTATTATAAACATTTCATCGCCTGTTGTCCCTTCTTTGATAATCACGGTGTCCTGCGCAACTTCTCTTGGCTCCCACTTCACCATCAACCAGTTTATCTCCTGTGCTGAGAGGTATTTAAATAACGCTACCTTGCTAAAATCTTTCATAATCTTCTAATTTTATCCATAATTTGAATCCTGTCAATAGGATATTGCAGAGTTTCAAGACATGGTATCCACCCTAAGAGAATATTCTGGGTTGAAAAAATGCTTCGCAAAAAATTTTTTAAATCCGAAAGGCTAATATGACCACATTAGATTCTAAATACCCAAGTGCAATTCGTAAGTAAATTGTGGAATTTTTCAGGGTGGGAGGCAATGGGATGGGGTATGCGAAAAGGGAGGGTGGTTTTAGTGAAATTGGGGAATGGATATTTAATGGTGTGCATCAGACGATTCCGGTTATGACTTTCAAGAAGGCAACCTAACAGATGGTTCAGGAGAGAGGTATTGATAATCCCAATTTTTTAAATTTTCCGCCGGTGGTGCTTGATGATTTAGCGATTGGTGCCCAATGGTTGTTATTGGAACGGGAATTTTTTCTATCTGAGTATGCTAAACTTATGCCTTCTGTATACTGTAGGTTACAAAAAGAAAATCAAGTGGATACCATACGTCCGACAGCCTCAGAAATCTTTTAAATAGTTCAATTTGCTGCTAATAATTTTTCAATCTCGTAATGTTTCCCATCTTCCGCGGCAAGAACATTTATACCGGTTTTCTCTTTCAATTGGCGTGCAATATTCCAGGGACCATTTCGGATAATAGTCATACCAAAATGGGTGATAATTGCAATCTTAGGCATAATACCTAAAATTATCTGCTCACAATCCGATACTGAAAGGTGATCAATTTCAGAGGGTTCAAGTTTCAAAAGGCTTAATATTATTATATCCGCTCTGTAAGCATTTATTAATTCGGGAAAAAATTTTGTATCAACAATGTATGAAATGGAGTAATTATTGTAACTTAATTTAAAGCCGTAGGTATCAACTCGATGTTCATGTTTGATTGGAAATTGTATTTTTAAACCGTTAAATTTCATATCAAATCCCGGCTTAATTATTTTCACTTCCTTTAAAAAATCTAATAAATATTCGAATACCACCCCACCTTTGCCAAATGCGTCACCAGGCGCCACCAAAATTCCATTCTTTTTAAACCCGCCCTGGGTTAAAACATCAAGATAAACATTTACATCTGCAGAGTGATCAATGTGTTTATGGGTAAGAATAATGGCGTCGATGTCTTCTGGGTTGAACTTAGGTAAATATGTCAAGAACCGATAATATGATTCCGGTCCTGGATCAACAAGAAGATTATTCCCGCCAATTCTGAAAAAAATTCCACCGGTTGCCCGCAATTGCTTGGCAATAACAAAACGTGCACCGCCTGTACCCAAAAAAATAATTTCATCTTTAATTGGAATTTTCAATCTTCTCGGCATAGATTACTTTCTAAGCAAACTGCGATAAAAAAAGGGAAAAAAACATAATCTTATATCGTCTCCTTATCAATTATTTTCAGAATCTCTGAAACAGTTTCCTCAAGTTTAATGTTTTTCACCACATATTTATAATCCTTCATATACTTTAATTCTTCGCGTGCAGTTTTTAAGCGATTCTCAATTTCCTTCGCATTATCGGTATTCCTCTTTATCAATCTTTTTTTTAGTTCATTGAAATCAGGTGGTAGAACAAATATATAGATTCCATCAGGATAAAGAGGCATTAATTTCTTTGCCCCTTGAACATCAATATCCATTAAAACATGAAAACCCTTCTTTAAATTTTCTTCTAAAAATGTCTTCGGTGTTCCGTAGAAATTTCCGTGCACAATTGCATATTCAGCAAACTTACCCTCTGCAATCCAACATTTAAATTCTTTTTCGGTAAGGAAAAAATATTCCCTTCCATTCACTTCGCCTCTTCTTTTTGCCCGGGAAGTTGCCGAGATAGAATAAACAATGTCTTTGCGTTTTGCAACTATTTCATTGCATATCGTGGTCTTACCAACACCGGAAGGTCCTGAGATAACTATCAATTTTGCTTTTTTATTCAATGTTTTGCACCTGCTCTCTAATTTTTTCTATTGACTCTTTAATATTCACCACCGACGCGCTGATGCTCAGATAATTTGCTTTAACACTTAAGGTATTTGCCTCGCGCTGCATTTCTTGAAGCAAAAAATTTAGACATCGTCCAGGATATTTTTCATTTTCCAGGGCATCTTTGAATGCCTTGATATGTCCTGATAATCTTGCATACTCTTCTGCTACATCGGTTCTATCTGCGATATAAAGCATCTCCTGGTATAATCGTGAACGGTCAATATTCTCGTTGATTTCTTTTATCAATTCGTTCAGATGTTTTTTGTAATACTCATTTCTTTCAGGTATAATTTTTTTTATCTTTTCAACTTCATTATCGATATCGCCAAGAATTTTTAAAATTTCTTGTTTTGTATGTTCACCCTCCCTCTTCTTTGCCATAATTAATTCCTTCAACGCTTGATTAAAAATAGGTTTAAAATTTTTAAAAATCAATTTTGTATCTGTCTGATTCTGACTTATCCTGATCAACCCCGGAATTGCAAGTAAGGTATTTATATCTATCGTACCCTTAACTCGATATTTCTTTTTAATTTCTTGCGCCACTGTTAAATATGCATCAAGTAATTCTTTATCAACCTCAAATTTATTGCCTAATATTTCACGATCCTGCTGCACCACGACAACTATATGTCCTCGACAAATATTTTCCTGTAAAATTTTCTTTATCTCATCTTCAAAAGGAATGAAAGAATTTGGCAATTTGAGAGAAATATCGAGAAACCGATGATTATAGGATTTTATTTCAACATCAAATTTTATTGGTGGATTTTTTATCGAACCACTTGCTCTACCAATTCCAGTCATACTATAGGGCATAATTAAACCTCCAGTATGATTGTTACGGGACCATTATTTGCCAGACTCACGAGCATCCTTTCGCCAAAAACTCCCGATTTTGTAGAAATACCAATTTTTTTTAAACTCTCAATAAAATATTCATACAATCTCTTGGCACTCTCCGGCTCTTCAGCATTGGTAAAAGATGGTCTCCTCCCCCTGCTTGTATCAGCAAGTAAAGTAAATTGAGATACCACCAGAGCCTCCCCATTGATATCTTTCAGTGAAAGATTAAATTTTCCATTGCTGTCTTCAAAGATTCGCAAATTTACACAGGTCTCGGCTAAATTTTCTGCCTGTTTTTCAGTATCACCCCTTTTTACGCCAAGCAATATTAGAAGACCTTCTCCAATCTCAGCAATTAATTTATCGCCAATTTTAACTTCGGCTCTTTTTACTCTTTGTAAAACTGCTTTCACTTTGCTATTGCTTCAAGAATCGCTCGTGCAAAATTCTTTGCTACCTGTGGTCCCGCACCAGTTATAACATTACCGCTTATCTCTAAATCTTTGCCAGTATATTCCCCGCAAAGTGGTTTGATCTCGTCTGCCACCCCAGGATAGACAGTAACTTTCTTATCTTTAAGAATACCCGCCCGTGCCAGAACCATAGGAGCGATACAAATCGCCGCAATGGTCTTCTGACTTTCATAAAATTTATTGACAATTCCGTGGAGTTCTCTATCATACCATAATTCTTTACAACCAGTACCTCCCACAATAATCAATGCGACAAAACTATCGGGGATCGCTTGGGGTATAAGAATTTCTGGGTTAACTGTCATACCCAGCATGCCCTTTGCGGGTGTAGTATCAGTGGAAGCAACGATTACTTTGAATCCTGAATTTTTCAAAAGTTCATAAGGCTCTTTAAATTCCTCATCCCGAAAATCTCGATGAGCGATTACAATCAATATTGACTTTTTTTGAGATAATTCAAATTCCTTTTTCTCTCCACCGAATTTTTGCTCCTTGCCACTACCACAGAATATAAAAAGTAAAATTCCGTAAATAAAAATTTCTCTCATAAAACCCCCTGATTCCAATTTAAAAAGCGGGAGACGGGATTCGAACCCGCAACCAACGGCTTGGAAGGCCGTGACTCTACCATTGAGCTACTCCCGCATAATCTATTTCCTAAAATAAATTTTAACCTTTAGGATAATTATACCTGTTCGGAAGAAAAAGTCAAGAATCAATCAGTTCTTGACAATCAAATATCATTTATTATACTATTTAAGATGACGATGTCTGTTCAGGAAATCACTATAGATCTGATCAAAACAATAAAAGCCGCACAGATTTATCAGATAAACCATCCGAGTTTTAAAATCTTTTATAAACAGTTTTTTCAAGATATCACTGAATATCTAAAAATCAACAATTATTTCATTCTTAAAATAGAGAGATTTTCAATCCGCTATGAAGAAATAATTATCTATGAAGAAACGGAAAAAGATATCAGCATTGCGTTCAAACTTTTCAAAGATGGAATTAGAGAAATTAAATTTACTGAAGGCATTACTGAAGATGAATTGTTGATTTTTGTAGAAATTGTAAGCCGTACGGACCGTGAACAAGACATTGCATTAAATCTCTGGGAATGCGATTTTTCACATATAACTTTCTATGTTGTAGAGGAAGAGGAAAAAGAAAAATTCTCATATACCATACCCGAATCGCCAAAACTCGAAATCAATTATGATGATGTCGCAAGAGGAATTTTGATTAAAGAAAGTATTGATTTTAATGAAAAAATCTCTGTAGAAATAAGCGCTGACGAACTTAGAACTTTAAAATCCGAAATAGCGAATATTCAAAATCAAACCGAGCTTGGCATTGTAATCACAACGCTGATCGATGTCCTAAGAAATACAAAATCACCGGAGATTATTGATGCACTGGCAGAAATCCTGGAACTTTGTATCAATAGTGCTGATTTCAAAAATGCAATTATGATCGTAAACTATCTATGGAATTATACGGATATAAATCTTATCCAGAAGATTGAAAATGAAAGTATGATTGCAAGTTTCGCCGAATTACCAGATATTCTTGATGACCAATCATTTAGCGATTTTGTTGCCCTAATTGGCTTCTTCTCAAAAAAATTTGTCCCCTATTTTATAAGGCTTTTAAAAAATGTAAAAAATGAAGAACGTCTTCGGATTATACAAGAAAGACTGGCTTATATGTGTCAGGGTGATATCGAACCTGTTTTAAATTTTTTAAAAGAAAGAGACATTAAAATATTAACAAGCGCAATTGCAATCTTGGGTAACATAAAAAATCCTTCTGTTATTCCACATTTAAAAACCCTATCTCTACACCCTTCTCCCCTGGTTAGAAAAGCAATCATAGATGCTTTGACTGACCTGGGCGATGCTAAAATGATTTCTGATTTACTTGAGGACTCAGATGTAAATGTAAGGATTGGGGCACTCCAGGCGCTTGGGAAACTAAAGTATAGATCTATTTATCCAAAATTGATAAAAACAATAAAGATGAAAAATTTTTTAGCCTTAAATTACAATGAACAGAAGGCATATTTTGATTGCCTGGTTGCAAATGGAGATAAAAAAATAATAAAGGATTTGGAAAAAATTTTATTTAAATGGGTATTATTTGGTAAACAGAAATATTTACTTAAAAGACAGTTATCTGCCCAGGCCCTCGCAAAAATTGGCAATGAAACTGCCATTTCAGTTCTAAAAAAAGGACTGAATAAAAAAAATGAAGATATAAAGGCAGTGTGTGAAACTGCCTTGAAATTTATCGAAGGTAGAAGTTAGAAATGAATAAATCTTTTAAAGATTTTATTAATAATTTTTACGCCCTAATAAAATCAACTTTTGTTTATGACTTCAACAATGATGTTGTGATAAATCTTTTAAATAAATTTATAAATCAAGCAAATGTTATACTCCAAACAAGCAATCAAATCGAAATTATGAGATACCGTGATTATATATTCTTTAACAAAATTAGAATGCGTTTTGAAATTGAAGGTTATGC
>CBFGJP010000011.1:0-45901 GCA_965649105.1 Caldifarciminota bacterium | reverse complement strand
CCGGATGGGAGGAAAAGAGAAATTCAAGGAGAAAAACAGCATCTTGAGTATTATCATAAAAAATGAGCTACCGGATAGCATAAATATAAGAGACCTTTCCGATGTTCGTATCATTCAGAAATTCGTAAATATACGACACCTACCCACAGCACAATTGGCAAAACCCGAAGGTATTGATTCACTTTTGAATGACAGTGTTGATATTGAAACTAAGATTTCGCTTTTAAGAAAAGAAAATAAGAAAAATTTTTATCTTGATTCGCTCTATTCTGAGATTCTTTTGAAAAAAGAAAAATTTAATGAGGCATATGAAATTATCAAAGAATATCTAAAGTTTTTTGAGACAAGAAATTTTGCCCGGATAATAAGGGCATTAAAATTATACAACGAGAAAAATTATCGGGATGCCTTAAAAGATCTTTTGCTCGTATCATTTGATGACCCTTATCTTAAGTTTATATATGCGGAATGTCTTGAATATAATAATTTCAATCCCGAATCTATCTATGAAGAATTGTCAAAGATTGCGAATGATTCGCTGCTTAAATTCAAAGGTTTCAGCAATTTCATAAGATATGAATTTCAACAAAAAAAATATTCAATTATCTCAAAATTAAAACCTGATTTATTGCTAATTGATACTTCATTGACCCGCTATTATCTTTTGAGTCTTATAAATACCGGTAAAAAATCTCTCGCTGAATCATTGTATATCCAGACATTCGGGGAACCAGACAGAGAGTTTTATTATGCCTATCTACAAAATCTGACAGAAAATAATAATTTAACCAAAGCCCAGAATTTAATTGATTCACTTATCGGACTTTCTGAATTCGCCGATGATGAAACATTTAATTACCACGCAGGATTTATTCCATTCCGCACGGGCGATTATAAACTTGCCGAAGCACGATTTACAGAATTTATTAAGAAATTTAAAAATAGTAAATATTTTTATTCAGCACTATTTAAAATCGGGACGATAAAGTATTTAAATCAAGAATTTGATTCATCTGCCCACTATTATAATCTTGCATCAGCTGATTCTGAATTAAGATTTGATGCATTAAAAAATCAGATGATAGCGCTGAAAAAATCAGAACGTTGGAATGATTTAATAGAAATTGGTAAAAAGTTCATTGAAATCTGTCCTGATTCACTAAAGGCGGAATATTACTTTGAAATCGGTTACGCCCATTTAAGAAAAGGAAGTATAAATAACGCGATTGAATATTTAAAAATGGCAGTAAGATTAAAATCACTGGTTGATTATCATTATTGGCTTGGTGAAGCGTATCTGGGTAAGGGAGATTTTATGCATGCATTATATCACTATCAGAAGATTGTGAGCGATTTCAAAAGAGACCAGATGTGGTATCCGACGGCTCTATTTAAAGTTGGACTTACCCTTGAAATGCTGAATGAGACAAAAGAAGCAATCAAGATATATTCAATGGTTATAAAAGAACGTGGCTTGGAGGATATCTGGGGGGCTGAAGCCAAAAAAAGACTGGAGCAGTTAAAATGAAAAAAAACATTAAAATAATATACCTTCTGATTTTCATTTCTTGCATTCTATTTTCAAATTGTTGTGGTTATTCCACACGCTCTTTGTTGCCTGGATATATCAATAAGGTTCATATAAAAATCTTTGAAAACCAGACCTACAAAACAGGGCTTGACGAGATTGCTACCGAATCAACGATTGAATCATTCCGCAAGAATTCAAACCTGAAAATCACAAGTGAAGACAGGGCAGATATTGTAATAATTGGTAAGGTCACAGGCTTTTCAAAGGAACCTTATGTTTATACCGGTGCACTCAATGTATCTCAATATAAGATCACAATCAGATTTTCTGTAATCTGCCTTGACCAGGTAAAGAATACCATCTTCTGGCAGGGTGATGTTTCGGATTGGGCAACTTATACTGATGATGAAGATGCAGGTATCAGGGAAGCCATCAAGAAGACTGCCGAGCGTCTGGTTACCGTCATTCTGACAAACTGGTAGGATATCCATTGACTTTTTGTAAAATATGATTATAATCCTTTATGGCGCTAACTGATCTTGAAGAAAAGAAGTCTGAAGAAAGAAAAAGGGAAAAAAGGCTCGTCCATTTTACCAATACCGTCGTGAGGCAATTTGTTGAAACTGCCAAATTCAAAACGAAAAATGCAAAGGCGATTGCTGAGTATATAACAAAAAGCCTTCTTGACTATATCTTTTTCCAGCAACATAAGGAAATTGGAGAATTCAGCGAAGAGCATCTCCGCCATTTTTTACTTGAATATGCACCCCAGAAACTTGAAATAAATAAGGATACGGGCAAGGAAATTCCTAATCTAATTGCTAATTTTATTGACTATCTTGATAATGAAGGACACATAAAAAATGCTGCGCAACTAAAAAAGCTTTTGGATGCAAATGCCAAAGATTTTATAAAGTCATTACCATCCCAGAAAATGGTTGAGAGAAAATTACAGGTTAAGGTTACAAAAGAACCTGCTGTATCTGAGGAAGTAAAGGTCGGCAGAAACGACCCCTGTCCATGCGGGAGCGGGAAAAAATACAAAAAGTGCTGCGGAAAAAAATAAATAAATTTAATCTATTTTATTACTACAATCTTTTGTACCTTTTGATTTTCACCAACCCTTGAATGCACAAAATAGACACCACTCGGTAATCCCGACAATACCAGATTGTATTCTCCTGGCGAGTAAGACTTTTTTGTATACCAGACCCTGCTACCTAAAGAGTTATAAACACATACCTCAATATCGCTTGTCTTATTCAGTTTAAGATTAATCCTGGGAAGTTTTGTGATTGATTGTATGAAGACTTCACTACTCTTAATACTATGTTTCGCCAGTTCTTTAACCGAAACACTTGAAGGTAATACCGGCAAAAGGAGATGGGATGGAAGTGTTGGTGTTCTATATACCTTTTGCGTAGCAACAACAAAATTCGGGTCGTCCCTCTGAAATGGTGCCCCGGTGTTTGGATTTTTCTCAAATCTTGGATAATTTGATGATGAAATAATCACCCTTAAACGATGTCCGGTATTGAAAACCTGGGCAGTGCTCCATAGATCAATATTGAATGTATCAGGCACATTGGGAATTAAGGAATCCTCCCGATCAAATCCATGTCTGTGCCGAGCCATTAAAATATTATCGGTCACTAAAATTGATCTGCCATCAGGATAGACATCGGTTACCCTTATCGCCCAGTCTGTATCATATCGATCTGAGGCAGCATAAAGGACAAATTTTAATTTACCAATCACGGTCAGCGGTGTAGTAAGGGGTGGAGTTGAGAAAATCAGGACATCCGGACGATTCTCAATCGGCCGTTGGTCAATTGGACCATAACCATGAGTGAGTCCGATAAACTCCCTTCCCCCATAAGTTGTGCAGGGGTTGGCCGGATTATAAATAAATGTATCAATTGCCGAAATAGTTGGCGGCAGGGTGTCAAGTAAATGATTCTCTCTGAGGTAGTAATTCTTATAAACAACCTGCGGCAATGGCCAGGTATCTGCTTCTACCCAGTGATTCCATAGTGTGGTATCCTGTGTATCACAATCACCCATTAAATAGAATTTTACTTTAGGTGGAGGAACTGGACCACCGCCTTCTTTCATCCAGTAATCATACCAGTCTAATAACATCTGAATAAAACTCAATTCATCCATCTCGGCATTCGGTGGATAAACCAAATCACCCTGTTCCCTTGTTCCCCAGGCATCACCATGCCCCCAGGGACCGATAAATAATTTTTGATTATGAAATCTTTTCTGTAGTTCGCTGAATGCCTCAAGCACACCATCGGTATACATATCATACCATCCCTCAACATGGAACATTGGATAATTCGCTACATTATAGCGCTGTGATAAATCGACGATAGACCATCTTCCGCCATAATTGGGATAATTACATACTGAATCAATGAGCCAGGGGGTCTCTACGCCTTGAAGCCAGGTTTCAACGAGTGCCTTACGGAATTCGCCACCGGTCCAGGCACAGTCCCGATATAAATTTGGTGCCGCAACCATTGGTGCGCAGCAAACAAGATGAGGTGGTAATGCACCTGCAGCATAGTACTGTGTCATCCCATGCGCTGATGCACCAATCATACCAATCTTCCCATTACACCAGTTTCTTGATGCTACCCATTCCACGGCATCATAACCATCCTGCAAATCACCCCATCCATCAGTCCAGAAGACCATTGGTTCACCTTCAGAATCACCATAACCACGCAAATTCTGGACTACAAGGGCATAACCCATTAAGTCGCAGATAAGGGTCAGATATATATCATCCCAGCCCCTTTCATAAGGAGTTCGCTGTAATAATGCTGGTGCTTTAAGTATCGGATTGTTCCAGAAAGGACGATAAATATCCGTTCCCAACCTCACGCCATCCCTCATTGGCATACCGATGCTATCAGTCTGATAGCCAAACGCCAATATGCTAAAAAGCAACAATATACATACAAGGATTATGTTTTTATTCTGCATAAAAACCTCCTTATTCTTACCTGATTCAAAAGGATCGTCTATTCAATCTTTATTATTTTTTTCTTAATCTCTCCTATTTTACTTCCTTTTAACACCAAAAAGTATATGCCCGATGGCAGAAGATTGCCATTCTGATCAAATCCATCCCAGTTTAAGGTGATATTTTTCTCGCTCAATCGCCCAGAAAATAATCGCCGTACAGATTGTCCTAATGCATTTCTGATTTCACAATTAATCTCTGCCTTAAGTTGAAGATCTATGTCAATTTGAATTTTGTCGCGAAATGGATTCGGTGCTAATGATATCTGGATATTCTTTTTATTTTCGGTTTTTCTTTCTTCTATAAAATATCCAACTGTATCAACCTGCAATTCCACATAATTGGAGTAAAGTGATTGATGATAGTTTGATTTAGACTGATGATAGGCAAGGACATGGGCTACCCATTGTGCATCAGATGGCATTAAAGGTACATTTTCAAGATTTTTATGTGGCAAATCAGAATACCATTCAGGATAATATTCATTTATCTTTCTTGTATTCCATTCTTTCTGATAGGCAAGATGGATTGAATCATCAGGATAATGTCTTTTTATATCCCCTTTTATGAAAGCCAAAACGATATCCCAGATTTCTTTTAGAGACAAAGGAAAATCCCATTTCAATTTTGCTGTAATCCGGGCGATGATAGTCCCAATCAAACCCGGTATCTTATCATAAGGATACCAGCCCATACCATTACCCACAAGCACACCCGCCATCCCTTTAAAAGGCAAAGGCTCTATTGTATAGGCATAAGCACGACCCGGCAATGCCTCCTTGTAGTAACCATAAACATAAATGATATAATCCCTTACCCAACCATCCTTAGGTGCAGGCAATGAATTGGCATCAAATCCTAAATCAATCTCATCCCCGTGATGCATAATCACATAGCAATCATCAACATCTTTTAATAATGCCTTGACATCACCATATTTTGTTGCACTACCACAGACCGCAGGAAAATCATTATCAACGAGTTGATGATAATGATATTTTCCTGGATATTTACCATCCTCAGAATAGTAGGCACCATAACCATAATAATGCAAATTTCCATATCTTAATGGCGCTTCAAAGATTGCATAATCTGTTTGGGTATCTTCTTCTATCCAGACTTTATCCACATAGACGACCTCATCAAATGTAATACGCAAACGATGGTCATCAGTAGGAAAGATTGACCTCCCTTTTTTATCACAGAGCGGAAAGACCATCGTCTTGCTCGTCCCCGCAGGATAACCACAATGCCCGATTTTTTTCCATTGTCCATCCTTACCAATCACCTCAACCTCAGGGAATCTGATAGTCCTCCCTCTTTGTTTTAACCGATAACGCAAACTCACATAGTCATAGACATCATCGTCAGAAAACCGCGTGGAACCATTGAGGAATAAGACTGCCTTTGTTGGATTCATTAACTCACCAAGGTCAAACTCAATTATTAAAGAACCATTGAAAGAAAAAGGCACATAGCTTCGGTCAATCTCTTTTATATAACTTAGAACATCCTTTCCATCAACCGTGCGCGCAGCAAGGGGCAATCTCCTCTCAGTGGTTGCAAAAATTTTTAATGCAGGCGGCGGAAAGACCACAGCTTCGTTGGGATAAATAGCAACCCCTTCAGGATGGTCAACCATTAGGAGTTTGACCTGGTCAATATATGAAACCTCGGGTTTCATTTCATTCAATTTAATAGAAACAATTCCATTATCTTTCGCCTTGATCTGATGAGAAGGAATCTTAAGATATTCATCAGGGTCTATGGGCATATAGACATTAAACCCTGCTATTCTATCTACCCATAATCCCAGATTTGCACTGGCAATCACATCACCAACAAATTCATATTCCTTACCATTCCAGGAAAAGAGCAAAGGGCATGAACCTTTATAAGCTTCAGCTGCCATGAAGGTACAGGAACTATCATCTATTATCCAATCAATGGTATCAGCAGAAGTACAAATCCAGGATAATAATGTGTCAGTAGGACTGCTCGTGCCTGGGCTATAAAACCAAGGGGTGGTACCACCTCGTGTATCATACACAAATAATTGAGCAGTAGGGTGGTATCCACCAGACCGATGCCCCCACCATCTGAAGGTCATCCGGGCAATCTTATTCAAAGGTTCATTTATTCTAAAACGGTACAATTGGGTCACAAATCTTGTGGTATCTGGATTAGATGTAATCCACCAAAATGTATCAAGAGAAGCGATTGCACTCTTTTCTTGTGGAGTTGCAAGTTGATAACCAGGATCGCCAGGACGTAGTTGAGGCGGTGCGCTACCGTCTGAAGGATTCTTCCATGCCTCACTTCCAGGACTCTGGATTGTATAGATAATCTGACTCCACACTGGGGAGGTAAAAAATAACACAATCATTACCATTCCTGCAAAGATAATAAGATACTTTTTAACCATATTACACCCCCTTTTTATTTTTGTCCATTTTTTTATTTCAACTTAATAACCTTTCCTTTTGTTTTATGGTCAAGTCTCCAAGTGCATAGTAAGAATAAGGTTGATTGATAATAACTAAAATCTCAATCATTGTATAATCGCTAATCTTTATTAGTTGTTCTTGTAGTTGTGGTGAAATGTTTTCCGGTCCTGGTCCCAATTCATAAATTATTAACATTGATAAAACTAACCACATAGCAATCCTCCAGAAAAATCATATACCATAACCTGTTGTTTGTCAAGACCCAGTATTATTAATCCTCCAATCCATCATTGTCCAATATTTCTCAAGATCAACTAAATTATAATACAATAATTTTTTTCGTAAAACCTTCCCTTTTATCAGGATAGAATTTAATAAAATAGCATCCCTTGCTTAATGCCGGCAATTCTATGGATGAAGCGTAAAAATCACTTTTTTCAAAGACCTTTCTACCGAGGGCATCAAAAACTTCAACCTTTATATACCTCTCATTGTTCCCGATGTTAAATACAATCCGTTCATTTGAAGAAAAGATGGTAGCAGAATTTTGCCTATTTAAGACAATCTCACGCCCTTCTTCAACTGTTACACTCAATGGTGTATACCTGAAGGCCGATAATCTTGTGCCACCAGCATAGCCCCATCTGGTGTTGAACATATCCATTCCTAATGGAGAGAGACCCCAAGGGCTGTTATCAAATATCACTGTATCAACAAGCCACTCATTGCCACCATCTGTCGTCTTCAAGAAAATACCAAAATGACTCCCCTGCCACCCAGCACGATTACCACCCCCAGCCGCAAAACCATTCTGGTTATCAATGAACTCAATCGCATACAAACCATATTTGCCCGTGGATACTGATGGACCCATTATCTCAACCCAGTTATTTCCACCATCTGTTGTCTTGTAGAAAATACCTGGTGACGCTGAATCTCTTAATCCGCAGACCCAACCATTGAGATTATCAATAAAATGGACACCAAAGAATTCATAAGTAGCATTTGAAACCTGCGCTGTCCAATTTGTACCGCCATTTGTTGTATGAAGAATCAATCCATTTATTCCCTGCTGATTTATCGTATCATAATCACCACCAACAATCCAGCCTTCATTAGGATTGATAAAGTAAATGCTTTTTAAAGAACCAGAGACCGGGGCACTCTGGATGGTCCAGGAAGAACCACCGTTGGTTGTCTTTCTTATATCACTATTTGCGCCTGCAATCCAGCCGGTATTGGCATCAAGGAAAAATACATCGTCCCACATCTTACCGATAAATTCAAATGTTAAGCCATAGATATTTGTCCAGGAATTACCGCCATCGGTCGTTTTATATACGACCGCTGATGGAAAGAGATTGGCAATTATCCCCATTGCGGTTAGATAGCCCGTACTGGTATTGACAAAATCCATTCCAAAGACAAACATACACTGGTTGACTGTCCAGGGCTGAATTTCCTGCCAGGTTGTACCGCCATCGGTTGTCTTGTATATAATCCCTCCTACCTGATCCCGGACCCCACAAAGAATACCAATAAGTGAATCAGGTGTTGCGGTATCTAAGAATCCATTATCCGTTGCTTCATAGTGTCTTGTCTCCCATATTGATACACCAAAGAGACAGCACATAGTTATACAAGATAGCAGAAATCCTTTCATATAAACCTCCCTTTTACAATACCAAATTAGTATCTATTCTTTTGTAATTTTAAATAAAAATATTAATTTGTCAACTATTTTTTAATCTGATTCCTAAATACTTTTTTGGGAATTTGAATAAAACCTATAGAAATTGAGTTGAGAAAAAAGTAAGCCTAAATTAAAAAAACCGACTAATTTGCAGGTTAGAGACTATTATCACAAAAATATTTCTCAATGTCTGAAATGACGATAGCCGGTAAAGACCATTGCAATATCATATTCATTGCATGCCTGTATGACTTCTTCATCCCTTTTTGAACCGCCAGGCTGAATAACCGCGGTAACCTTCCCTTTTGCTGCAGCATCAATACCATCCCGGAAAGGGAAGAAGGCGTCTGAAGCAAGAACCGCACCTTCAGCCTGGGGACCGGCATTCTTTACCGCAATTTCAACCGCACTGACACGAGAGGTCTGACCACCACCAATACCGACGGTTCTGCCTTTGTTTGCCAGAACAATGGCATTTGACCTCACCCATTTCACAACCTTCCAGGCGAATTTCAATGCTTCTTCTTCATATTTACTTGGCGCCCTTTTTGTGACGACCTTCCATTCAGTAAAGTCCCTGTTATCTGTATCCTGAACAAGTATCCCGCCAAAGACCGATTTAAAGGTGATCTTCGGTAGAAGTTCTGGAGAAACCTTTACGAGCCGGAGATTCTTTTTCGTCCTGAGGATCTCAAGTGCCTTCGGTTCATAATCAGGAGCAATTATAACCTCATAGAAAATCCTTGCCATTGCCTCAGCTGTTGCAGTGTCAACCGTCCTGTTCAATCCAACAATGCCCCCGAATGCCGAAATTGAATCAGCCATATATGCCCGTTCATAAGCCTCATTCACTGTTTCACCGATTGCAACCCCGCAGGGCGTCTGATGCTTTATTATTACACAGGCAGTCTCGGGAAAATCCATTGCGGCACTGAATGCTATTTCCGCATCAAGGATATTATTATATGAAAGTTCCTTGCCACCCAGTATTTCAAAATGCTTTTTTAGTAATGGATTCAGATAAAATCCCGCATTTTGGTGTGGATTTTCACCATACCGCATTGGAATAAATAATTCAGCACCGGTGGAAAAATACTTTCTATCTTTGAAATCTTGATTGAAATATTCGGCGATTATTGCATCATACCAGGCGATGTAATCAAGTGCTTTTCGGGCAAGATTCAATCGGTATTCTTCATCAAATTTATTTTCTTTTAATGTTTTTATCAAATCATCATATTGGGTAGGGCAGAAAACGACACCTACCTTTTTATAATTTTTGGCACCAGCACGAATAAGGGTCACCCCACCAATATCAATAAATTCAATCATTTCATCCAGGTTTTTGTTTTCCTGATTGAAAAATGGATATAGATTACACACCACAATACTGATTTCGCCGGTCTCAAGAATCTCTTTTGCAATACGCTGACTCAATGTCTTGACCCGTTCACTCTCGGTGCCACCAGTATAATCAGAGATTTTTATTGCGGGTATCCCGTTTTCATTCAATAATTTCTGGGTGCCGCCAGTGGCAATTATTTCATAACCGAGTTCTTTTAGATTTTTGCCGAGCTCAACTACACCCTGTTTATCGGCAACTGAAATTAATGCTTTTTTATTCATCTTATGCTCCATATTTTTTTAATTTTAAAGAATGGGCAAGGAGTAAAGGCATAAGCTCCATTGCCCGCATAATACCAAGATTGCCTTTGACACAATTTCTCTCTGTGAACCTCATATTATCAGCAAAGATATAAGGAGAATACAAGAGTAATGGATTCGGATGCCAGGAATGGGAATGCAATTTTGTCGGTGTAGAATGGTCAGCAGTGATACACAACACATCGGGTTTCAAATCCAATATTTCCGGAAGAACTCTATCAAATTCTTCTATCGCCTTTATCTTTGCTTCTTGATTACCATCCTCACCCGCCTTATCGGTTGGTTTATAATGTAAATAAAAGAAGTCAAATTTTAGATAATTTAACTTTAAAGTTTTAACTTCATCAATAACTGTATCACCTGTCGGTATAATTTCCATACCAACAATCTTTGCCAATCCCCGATACATTGGATAATTAGCAATCGCTGCACTATTGAGACCATATTTATCATTCATAGAAGTAAGTAAGGGCAACCTTGCAAATCCCCTTAACAAAACATAGTTTGCCTTGGGTTCGTTTTTTAATACATCCTGGCATTTTTTTATGAATTTATTTATGATTTCGGCACTCTTACTTGCTTCAGGAATTTTGGGTTCAGCATATACCGGGGGTAGATTATCCTTTTGGGGGTCGGCATCAGTAAGGGCATCAGAAAGTCCACAATTTTTAAATACCACAACAAAACGATGCTCTTTTGCCGGTTTGATTAAAACCTTAATTCCATCGATATCTTTTATACTGTCCTGTAAAGTATTGCATATCCTTGTGCATTCTTCGCTTGATATCCTGCCTGCCCTTCTGTCAATAATTATCCCGGCATTATTTATCGTCGCAAAATTTGCCCTTACCGCAAGGTCATTTTCTCCGATTTCAATTCCGATACCAAGCGCCTCAAGCACACCTCGACCAATTTGGTTTTTTATCGGGTCATAACCGAATAATGCGAGGTGTGCCGGACCGCTACCCGGAGTAATACCAGGAAAGATTGGAATGGTCATACCAAGACTGCTTTTGACACTTAAATTATCCAGATTTGGTGTCTTTGCCATTTCCAGAGCAGTTTCGTCGGGATCAGGCAAATCACCAAGTCCATCAAGAACGATAAGCACAATTCGCTTTTCATTTTTATTTATCAGTTCTTTAAGTATCTCTTCCATATCCAAATATAATCAGAAAAAGATTGGTGTCAAGCAGAACAAACTTGACACCGCATAGCAAAATAAATAGAATAGGATGTGGGTTATATCTCAATAATCAGACCTTTAAACTGCCTTATTACACTTATCTCTGTTTTTTGCGGTGCCTGGGTTGGAAAAGAAATAATTATGAATCATAAAATCTTTTTAGCCGGCATAATCGGATTTATGGTATGTGCCTGTGGTAATATTATAAATGATATAATGGACATCAATATAGATAGAATTAATAATCCAAAGAGACCACTCGTCGCAGGGACGGTCAAAAAAAATATTACATTCTTTATGGCAATTTTTTTTAGCATTATTTCATTGATAGTTTCTTTTTTCCTTGGATTAAAACCATTTTTTCTTGTTATCCTAACTATTCTACTCTTGCTCGTCTACTCAATGTATTTCAAAAAAACCCCAATGGCAAATATCATCGTAGCAGTAACTGCAGGATTGAGTTTTATCTTGGGTGGATTTATTACTAATAATATATTTTCCTTACTTCCAGCATTCTTTGCCTTATTGATCCATATGCCGAGAGAGATTATTAAAGATATTATAGATATAAAAGGTGACCGGGAATCCGGTGTATTATCACTGCCCATAATCTATGGTGAAGAAAGAGCACGGCATATCGCATTCATCTTTCTTATCATTCTTTTATGCCTATCTCCAATACCGTATGCACTTGGCCTTTTGAATGTAAGATATTTACTCGTCATTATGGTAATAGCAATTCCGCTAATCATATTCACCATCGCAAAACTCCAAAATCATATTTTTGCAAGCAATCTCTTAAAAATAATTATGCTTGCTGGACTTGTAGCATTTATACTGGGATGATTAAAATTATCTTTTTAGGCATAATCCAGGGACTGACTGAATTCCTGCCAATTTCCAGTTCAGGACATCTGGCAATGCTTGAGAATTTTCTAAATATCAAAGAACCTGTTGTAGTCACTGCATTCCTCCATTTTGGCACATTCTTTGCTACGCTTATTTTTTTCAGAAAGGAAATTGTTGGAATCCTTTCAGGGTTAATCAAAAAAGAATCAAAATCCATTAAATATACTATATATATCATCATCGGTAATATGCCAATCATTTTGTTCGCACTGCTATTTAAAGATTTTATTGAATCCTCGTTTACAGATATAAAACTGGTATTTATATCTTTAGGGATTACCGGGGTTATTGTCTTACTCACCTCAATAGTTAATAAAGGAGAAAAACAAATCTCATTTATAACTGCTTTGCTCATCGGCATTGGACAGATGTTCGCGGTCTTTCCTGGTCTCTCACGTTCAGGGCTCACAATCGCAACCGGGTTATTTGCAAAGGCAAAGCCTGAAGAGGCATTCCGTTTTTCATTTTTACTCTCTTTACCTGCGGTCTTTGGTGCAAATCTTCTTGAATTGAAGGAAATCACAAGTTTCCCAAATCCTGTGGAGATTATTATCGGAATGTTAATTAGTTTTATTTCAGGTTACATCGCTTTAAAAATTCTGCGCTCTCTGGTTCAAAAGTGGTTCTATCTCTTTGGAATCTATTGCCTGATTATAAGCATTTTTACTTTACTGCTATTTTAGGTATTTAGGCATTTTGGACTTTTAGGCATTTAGGTATTTTGGACTTTTAGGCATTTTTAATAAGGGAGGTCTTATGCTCAAAGCACTTGTTGGCTATTATACACGCACAGGCAATACAAAAAAAATGGCACAGGCGATTGCCCGTGGCGTGAAAAAAGAAGGGATTGATGTTGATTTGGTGCCATTAAATAAAATAAAACCAAAGGATTTACTTAAATATCATTTGATAATCCTTGGTTCACCCACCTATTATGGATTGATGGCGGGCGAAGTGAAAAAATTCATTGATGAGAGTGTAAAATATCATGGTAAGTTATCAGGAAAGGTCGGCGGTGCATTTACATCCTGTGGTGGTATTGCCGGTGGCGCTGAAACAACGATATTGAGCATCCTTGAGGCATTTCTGATTCATGGAATGATTATCATCGGCGAATCAGGTTCGTACCATTATGGTCCAGTAAGCATAGAAAAACCGGATAAGAAAGTTATTGTCAGTTGTGAATTATATGGACACAGACTGGCAAGGTTTACAAAAAAGATATATGCAAATTGACCCTTGACTTTTGGGAAAATATGATTATATTCTAAATAATAGAAAGGGAGTTATATGGAGTCTAATAAATTAATACCCTTAAGTCTCTTTATGATTCTTGCCCTCTCCGGTCTCGGCTTCTCTGCTCAAAGGGTCGTGCTAGCTGAGGAACTCTACCAGGAAGACTGATCAAGCTGTGCACCTGCCAGTGGGACACTGGCACAGATTGCTATCAACTATCCTGGAAGGGTTGCGGTAATAGAGATGCATATTGACAATCAATTTCCGTTATACAATGCAGAAGCCAGACAGAGAATGTATTCTTACCCACCTCCATATTATTATGGTGGAACCTGGTACTATGCCACTCCGTGGCTCTGGTATGATGGTGACCCACATGGTAGTTATACCTATACAACTTGGGAATCAAAGATTGTTGCAGAAATGAACCGTCCTGCACCTTTTTCCTGCACGATGTGGGGAACATATAATCAAGGAACAGGGAATGGAACAGTCTATGCAAAATTCAAAAGCGATACAACCGCAACAGTGACCGGTCGTATCCGCTTTGTCTTAACTGAAGATAGTCTATACTATGCAGGTCCAAATGGGGATGTGTGGCATAACCATGTCGCCCGAGATTATCTACCAGATACAAGCGGAACACCAGTAACCCTTGCCCCAAATGAATCAGTAACGGTCAGTCGTAATTTCACGATTCAATCAGGTTGGAATGCAAATAAGTGTGAAATTGTCGCCTGGATTCAAAGCACCGTCTTACTTCCAGATTCTACAAGGGATGTCTGGCAGGCTGG
Source organism: Caldifarciminota bacterium (assembly GCA_965649105.1). Lineage (GTDB taxonomy): Bacteria > Hydrothermota > Tepidihabitantia > SM23-42 > JAOAFX01 > JAOAFX01. The sequence continues at coordinate 31,403 of CBFGJP010000011.1, read as the reverse complement.
TATGATCAAAGTATCGCAACTCACCGCGGTTGAAGAAGAAATTGCTAAACAACCTGTAATGATTGACCTCAATCCTATCCCCAATCCCTGTGTTGACCACACAAAGTTCACTTTTACCCTGAACAAAGGTGAATCATTTGAAATATCAATTTTTGATGTCTCGGGTAGAAAAATTCGTGAAATCAAAGGGTATGCATCAGGGGATAAACAGACAATAAATTGGGATTTAAAGAATCAAACCGGACAAAGGGTCAATTCCGGGGTTTATTTCTATAGATTCATCTCATCCGATAAAGAAAAGTCTGGCAAGATTGTCATCCGATAGTTAACGATATCCATAAATAAAGGCGGGTAGAATATTTCACCCGCCTTTTTATTTTGGCTAAACTTTAAGGATATTCGGTTGTCTTATTTATAGAATAGTGTTTTATTATATTGCCGTAGGAAATTAGAACATATACAAAATTGGATGTTTTTGGAAGCTAATTAGGCGTAGGTGTACAGGATTTATTTTTTTATCAAAGATTAGATTACAACATCTACGCCTATAGACCTATTACCAGATATTTTTGATAAGGGGGTTTACTTATGGAGATGAAAGACGATATTAAGCAGATAAATGCAGAAATAGAAAGAGAAAGTCTATTTGTGCAGACTTTAACAACAGAAATAAGCAAAGCTATTGTTGGACAGAATCATCTGATTAATAGGTTGCTCATTGGACTATTGGCAAATGGGCATATTCTTATAGAAGGCGTTCCCGGACTGGCAAAGACCTATGCGGTGCGCACCCTTGCTAAGGCAATAAAGGCAAAATTCCAGAGGATTCAATTTACACCAGATTTATTACCAGCTGATATCACCGGAACACTAATTTATAATCAGCGCACCGGCGAATTCACTGTGAGTAAGGGACCAATCTTTGCCAACATTATACTTGCTGATGAAATAAACCGCACTCCACCAAAAGTCCAGAGTGCACTCCTTGAGGCAATGCAGGAAAGGCAGGTTACGATCGGCGAAGAGACATTCAAACTTGATGATCCTTTTCTGGTCCTTGCCACCCAGAATCCTATTGAACAGGAAGGAACCTATCCCCTGCCCGAGGCGCAGGTAGATAGATTCTTATTGAAAGTCAAAATCACTTATCCTTCAAAAGAGGAAGAAAAAGAAATTGTTGACCGGATTGCGGTCAGCGGTGAGCCCGAGATAAAACCTGTTGTTGACCCGGCCGCGATAATAAAGGCAAGGGAATTGTGTAAAAAGATCTATGTGGATAAAAAAATAAAGGATTATATCGTTGACCTGGTCTTTGCTACAAGGGAACCTGAAAAATATAATCTCAATGAATTGAAAGGCATGATCCGTTATGGTGCCTCACCACGTGCATCTATCTATTTAACAACTACCGCACGGGCAATGGCATTTCTGAAAAGAAGGGGATTTGTCATTCCTGAGGATATCAAAGAACTCGCGCCTGATGTTCTTCGTCACCGTATCATCCTCACCTATGAAGCAGAGGCAGAAGAGATAACAACCGATGAGGTCATTCAAAAAATCCTTGCCGGAGTTGAAGTTCCATAATATTCCCAAATATCTAGACTTTAAATACTGAATTATGATATCGCCAGAATTCATCAAAAAAATCCGCGAGATTGAAATCCGAACAAAGAAACTTGTCAATACCACATTTGCAGGTGAATATAAATCTTCTTTCAAGGGGACCGGTATAGAATTCGTTGATGTTCGCGAGTATCTACCAGGGGATGATGTCCGTTCAATAGACTGGAAATTGACTGCGCGAATGGGCAGACCGTATGTAAAAAAATTCGTTGAGGAGCGCGAACTCACCGTGATCTTATGTGTGGATGCCTCTGGTTCAAGCCACTTTGGTACAAGAAATCAATTGAAGATTGAACAGGCTGCGATGGTTGCTGCCACCCTGGCATTTTCAGCGGTCCGCAATAATGACAAAGTTGGGCTATTATTCTTCACCGACCGTGTAGAAAAGTATATTCCACCGAAAAAGGGAAGGTTCCATGTGCTGAGACTCATAAGGGATATATTATATTTCCAGCCCGAGCATAAGGGAACAGATCCGATTCAGGCAATTGAATTCTTAATGCATATCTTGAGGCACAAGGCAATTGTATTTTTTATAAGTGATTTTATTGGTTCAGGATTTGAGCCAGAAAAGATACGCATTCCTCTCGGTGTTGTAGCCAAAAAACATGACCTTGTTGTAATAAAGATCACCGACCCGAAAGAAGAAGATATCCCAAAACTCGGCATAATTGAATTTGAAGACCTTGAAACCGGTGAGATTCTAATGGTAAACACAAATGATTCTAAACTCATTGATCAATACAAGAAATATCGTCTTGAAAAAGCGGTTGAACACGAACGATTGTTTAAATCAATTGGGATTGATTATATTGACTTTAAAACCGCTGAAGACTTCACACCGAAACTCCATAAATTCTTTGAAGAAAGGGCAAGAAGGTATAGATAAAAAGGCGATGAAAAGGCTAAATAGGGCAGTAAAAGGCAAAAAGTCAGTAGAAAGAGCAAAAGGCAAATTAGATTTATGATACTTTTGCTTATACTATTCTTACAAATAGAATTGAAGGCGGAACTTGGAAAGGAATTTGCCAATAAAAAACTTACCATCGGTGACCCATTTGAGATAGTCGTTGTAGTCTCCATACCTGCGGGTAAAAATATCTCTGAACCATTCGTTGATTCAATTGAGCCATTTGCAATCACTGACCAGAAACATAAAATTATTCAGGAAAAAGGAGTAGCAAAACATATTTATCATCTTACAGTCTCTGCATTTAATACCGGCAATTTGAAATTCCCACCCTTAAAATTTCTATTAAAGGAAGACGCAAAGATTGATACAATCAAAACAAATCCGGTTGATATAAAAATTGCCAGTGTCCTGCCCGAAGGGATGAAAGATATAAATGATATAAAAGGAATGATAGAATTTCCCGATCCATTACCGGTCATATTACTAATAATCGCTATATGCGCGACCGTTATTACTTTATTTTTAAGAAAATTTTATATTAAATTAACACAAAAGAAAGGCTATAAAGAACAAAAAATCCCCTGCTGGGATAGGGCATTGAATGCAATAGATTTATTACTGAAAGAGGATTTTATAGGTAAAGGAATGGTAAAACGCTTCTATTATACCTTGACTGAAATATTGAAACGCTATCTTGAAGAAAGATTTAACTTTCCGGCGATTGAGCAGACCACCACTGAAATAGTTCATAGTATGAAAATGTTAAAATTGCCATGGCGGGATGAGTTTAGAGATCTCTTTCAGTATGCGGATATGGTGAAATATGCAAAATTCATACCCCCTAAGGAAGCAACCGATGATATAGTAAAAAAATCTAAGGAACTTATTTTAAAGACTTTACCAGAAACAGAAGATAAGAAAGAGAAAGTATGAGATTTGCAAGTCCATTATATTTCCTATTATTCTTACCAGTTGGCGCTCTGGTTTACTGGGAATTAAAGAAAAGAAAAGGAGCAATAAAGTTCTCTGATACACATTTCTTTAAAAATTATAAGACCGGTGAGCTATTTAAATATCTGGCTATTGCATTGAATGTCCTCGTTCTTATTTTCATCGTGATAAGTCTTGCCCGTCCACAGAAGGGTAGAATATATGAAGAGAGTGAAACAAAGGGAATTGATATTATGCTCTGCCTTGATGTTTCAGGAACAATGCAGGCAGAAGATTTCAGCCCAAAGAATCGTCTTTATGTCGCAAAGGAAAGGGCAAAAGAATTTATTTCAAAGAGAACCGGCGACCGTATTGGATTAGTAATTTTTGCTGTGACATCAATGACTCAGTGTCCACTCACCAGCGACCATAAAATTCTGCTTGACCTGCTTGAAAGAATAGATTACGGAATAATACAGGATGGCACTGCGATTGGAATGGGACTGGCAACAGCAGTAACAAGATTAAAGGATTCAAAGGCAAAAGAGAAGATTGTAATACTTCTGACTGATGGACTAAACAATGCCGGGGAGGTTGACCCATTCACTGCGGCAAAACTTGCCCAGACACATAATATTAAAGTTTATTGTATCGGTGTTGGTTCAAAAGGTCCGGTGCCGATTCCTGTTCACCACCCAATTTATGGAAAAATCTATGTCCGGGAAGAGGTAAACCTTGATATGAAGACACTTGAAGAAATCTCCACCCTGACCGGTGGTAAGGCATTCCTTGCCACTGATGGACAGGCATTGAAGACAATCTATGATGAGATTGATAGACTTGAGCCGACAACCTTCAAGGTATCAAGATATACAGTCTATTCGGAAAGGGCACATTCATTTATGCTATCCGCAGTCATCCTCTGCCTTGCATCTTTTATTCTTTCAGCAACATTCTTAAGGAGATTGCCGTGATTAAATGGGCTGAACCAAAATATTTATATTTCCTCTTTTCGATACCAGTAATGATTTTCGGTTTGATTCTGCTCTATATTCAAAAAAGAAATGCATTAAAAAAATTTGCTGATAGCAATTTAATACCGATTCTGATTGAATCGTTCAACCCCCGGTTATATCTATTGAAATCAATATTTTTCTTGCTCGGTGCTTCATTTCTAATCATCAGCCTCGCCCGACCAAAATGGGGTGAGAAATTACAGATATATAAAGGAAAAGGGATTGATATTGTAATTGCCCTTGATGCATCAAAGAGTATGTATGCCCAGGATATAAAGCCCTCCAGGATTGAGCGGGCGAAACAGGATGTTGCATATCTTATTGACAATCTCGGAACACACCAGATTGGTATTACCGCATTTGCTGGTGATTGCTATGTAATGTGCCCATTGACAACCGATATTGATGCCGCTAAACTATTCCTTGATATAATTGAACCAAATATGATACCAAGACCAGGAACGAATCTTGCCAGGGCAATTGAAGTCTCCTCTTCGCTATTCAACCCAAAAGAAGAAACACACAAGGCGCTCATTATTTTTACTGATGGCGATAATCTTGAAGGAGACCCTATGCCTGCACTTGATAGAGCAATTGACCAGGGAATAAGAATATTCACGGTCGGTGTGGGTACACCCGAAGGCGCACCGATTCCTGAATCTTCGGGTGGAGGAATTGCTTACAAAAAGGATAAGGACGGTAATATCGTGATGACCCGACTTGCCGATAGATTATTGCTCTTGATTGCCCGTGCATCAAATGGTAGATTTTTTAGAACCGAAGGACCTTATATTGAGCGACTTATTGACGAATTGAATTCAATAAAGAAAAAAGAATTTGGTGGTGGTGAATATGTGCAGTTTGAGGAGCGGTATCAATATTTTCTCTCCATTGCCTTTGGTCTCATCTTTTTAAGTATATTCTTGAGTGATAGGAGAGGAAGATGGATATGATTCTAAATTCCAAACCCCAAATCCCAAATTCCAAACAAATCATAAATGTCAAATGCCAAATATCAAATAACGAGTGGCAAAAATCAAATATTAACCAGCATCCCGACCCCAATCTAATGGGCGTGCTGTCCATTATATTGATTATGTTGATCATTCCACTTTATGCAGATGTTGGTTCTTTGATGCGCAAGGGTAATGGATTGATGCGTAAAGGGAAGTATGAAGATGCATTAAAAACATATGAGCAGGCACAAGTTCTTGAGCCTGATAATATTAAGATTCACTATAATATGGGCAGGACATTATACAAAATGGAGAAATATCCTGAGGCAATAAGTGAATTTGAAGTTGGACTATTAACCAAAGATAAGAAATTTCAGGCAAATTCATTCTATAATATCGGCAATTGCAAGTTCAAACAGGGAGACCTTGATGGTGCAATAAATGCTTACAAAACTGCATTGTTATTAAACAATAAAGATAACAAAGCGAAAGAGAATCTTGAATTCTGTCTGAAATTAAAAGAACAATTAAAGAATCAGCCCCAGGGCGATTCTACGAAACAACAACAGCAACAAAAACAACAACCACAGCCGCAAATGCAAAAACCAGAGCTGTCTCAAGCAGATGCAAACCGTGTCCTTGAGGCATTAAAAGATAAAGAAAAAGAAGAACGAAAGAAACAAAAGCCTAAACCCCAATTAGAGAAAGTGGAAAAGGATTGGTAAAAATGGAAACAAATTCTAAATCCCAAACCTCAAATCCCAAACAATACAAAAATTATAAAATTCAAAAGACAGTTTGTTTATTGGTAATTTTTCTATTAGTTCCATTAAATATATTTGCCACGGAAATAAATTTTGTAGCTTCCATCGACCGCACGACCGTTGGGCTGGGAGAAACCTTTACATTGAATGTCTCGGTGAGCGGGGAAAATATCGCCGGAGTTCCTGCACCTAAACTGCCCGACCTGCCTGATTTTAATATCCTGGGTCGTTCATCTTCCCAATCAACGAATATAAGTTTTATCAATGGTAAAATGACCCAGCAAACAACGATTAACTTTATTTATACATTAAGCCCCAAAAAACTTGGAAAATTCACAATCGGTCCCTGCAAGATTGATTATCAAGGAAAAACCTATGAGACCCAAGCAATTGAGATTGAAGTGGTAAAGGGTACAACACAGGCAACACCACCCTCAACCTCAAAACCACCAAGTCCAAGCGGTTCTCTGGAAGGAAGGATATTCCTGCTGGCGATACCCAGTCGCCGGGATGTCTATATGGGTGAACAGATAAATGTGGAATTCTATCTTTATACACAGTATGATATTGATGATTTAGATTTTTCTAAATTACCATCCTTTAATGGCTTCTGGTCTGAGCCAATCTACGATGCAGAACGTATCAGATATCAAAAGAAAGTCTATGAAGGCAAGACCTATTATGCTTCACTTCTTAAAACAGTCAGTTTATTTCCGATAACCACCGGCAATCTTACGATTGAACCAATGGAACTTGTTGCCACAGTGATAAAGCCACCACAGGATTTCTTTGATTTCTTCGGCACTGCCCAGAGGATAACTATCGCCTCAAAACCAATCACCATAAATGTCCGTCCTTTGCCTGAAGAAAATAAACCGGCTGATTTTTGCGGTGGTGTGGGAAGTTTTACAATGAATGTAAGGGTTGACCGTGATACATCAAATCAAGGTGAACCTGTGAACCTTATTTTAAAGATCAGCGGAACAGGTAACATAAAACTTATAGATAAACCTTCCCTCCCTACCATTCCCAATTTGAAGATCCTTGAGCCTGAGATAAAATTGAATCTTGATAAATCAAGTGGCATAATAAAAGGAATAAAGGAATTCAGATTCCCGGTAATCCCACAGGTTGATGGTGAACATATAATCCCGGAAATTAAAATTTCATATTTTAATCCCAAGACAAAGAATTACGAAGTTTTAAAAAGTGAAAAAATCAAATTCATTGCCACAGGAGTGGTTAAAGGTCCGGTTGTAACAGATGCCGGTGGCGTGAAGATTTTAGGCAGCGATATTCGGTATATCAAATGCGATAAAAACAATATCAAATCCGAGTCAGATGATGCCTCAAAATTTTATCTTCTTTTATATCCCATTTCAGTTTTGCTTTTTGGGATTGCCTTCCTGTACCATCGTCATCAGTCAAGATTATCGCAGGACCGTGCCTATGCCAGAAGATTTATGTCCGGCAGACAATTCAAAAAACGTTTTAAAGAGGTGGCGATGTATCTTAAAAAGAATGACCAGAAGAATTTTTATGGTGCACTTTCCAAGGCGATTATAAATTATCTCGGAGACCGATTCAATCTTGACACCGGTGCTCTGACAACTGAACAGCTGAAACAGGAATTATTAAACAAAGGGTTGAATCCAGAGCTAATTGAAGGATTGTTTGAGATAGTAGGTAAATGTGACACAATCGCCTATTCGCCAATTGCATATACAGATTTATCAATGAATGAACTTTTTGAAAAAACAAAAAAACTCATGGAGTTACTATGATCATTTTGATGTTTGTTACATTTGCCGAAGTCATTCAACTATATAATACTGGAAATAAATATTATGCGGAAAATAATTTTCCAGCGGCGATTGAATGTTATGAAAAGGCTTTAGCGATATGTAAAAATAAAGACATATACTACAATCTTGGAAATGCCTATTTCAAAACCGGCAGGATTGGTAAGGCAATTATCCACTATAGAAAGGCATATCTTCTATGCCCACGGGATGGAGATGTTATATACAATCTGAATTTTTTAAGAAATTTTAGACCCGATAAATTAACCACACTTCCCAATCCCTTTTTCCAATTTTTAAACCGGTTTTTCCATTATTTTTCTCAAAAAGAAGGCACAATTCTTTCCGCAATTACATTTCTCTTTACTGTGATCTTCTTATCTCTGTATTTGATTAATTGGAACAAAATCTTTCTCTGGCTCAGCATATTTATTTCGTTATTCTTCATATATTTTCTCGTCAGTTCAAGTTTATGGGAAGCAGAAAAAAAATCAAATTCGGCAGTCGTTATTGTTAATGAGTTAAAGGCTTATAGCGGACCCGGGGAAGATTACAAAGAAATTCTTCTAATCCACGATGGGACAGAGGTAAAAATCAAAGAAGAGAGAAATGGATACTATTTAATCCAGTTACCCGGCGGAATTGGGGGTTGGGTAAAGACGGATGGTATTGAAAGGATATTTGAGTGAAAAAAGTTATCGTCTACAGGCGCCACCTGAACCATCCCTGGATATTCTCAAATGAGATAATAAAGACCGAAAATCCTTCACCTGGTGAAGTTGTCAAAGTAGAAGAAAGAAAAAAGGTAATTGGAACTGGGTTTTATAATCCACATTCTTTAATAACAGTCCGTCTTTTTTCCCAAAAAGAAGAAGATTTTTCAAAGGAGTTTTTATTGAATAGAATTAAAAATGCCTTAACACTTCGTTCTGATTTAGGTGAAAGCTTACGGCTTATATACAGTGAAAGTGATGGACTACCTGGTTTAATAATTGATAAATATAATAAGTATTTTGTCGTGGAAATAAATTGCCTCGGGATAGATAAAAGAAAAGAAATGGTTTATGAAATATTGAAAGAATTATTTAATCCTGTCGGCATCTATGAAAAATCCGATGAAAATCTGCGCAAACTTGAAGGGCTTGGTTCTGAGAGTAAAACGATTTATGGAAAAATCCCTGAATTTATTGAGATAGAACAGGACGGAATAAAATTTCTGGTGGATATCGTAAATGGTCAGAAGACCGGATTCTTTTTTGACCAGCGCGAAAATCGGAACAAGATTACTGAATTTGCCCATGGCGAAATTCTTGATTGTTTTTGCTATACTGGTGGATTTTCACTATATGCGGCAAAAAAAGGAAATGTTTTGGGTATTGATTTATCAGAAAAAGCGATTGAAATTGCAAAAAAAAATGCATTATTAAATAACCTTGAATGTAATTTTGAATGCGCAGATGTTTTCAAAATCCTGCGGGAATTTTATAATAAAAATAGAAAATTTGATACAATAATTCTTGATCCACCTTCGTTCACCAAATCAAAAAAGAAAAAGTTTGATGCACTACGCGGTTATAAAGAGATAAATCTAATGGCAATGAAGTTGTTAAATGAAAATGGGATTTTGTTCACTTCGTCTTGTTCCTATCATATCTCTAACGAAGAATTTCTAAATATGCTCCGCGACGCCGCGAGGGATGCAAAAAAGAACTTTATTATTATCAATCAAGGGAAACAGGCAAAAGACCATCCAGTATTACTAAATTTTCCTGAAAGCAATTATCTAAAGGCTTATTTTTTAAGAATGGTTTGAATACAATTATTTCATTACTTCTTTTTTTGAGAAATCTCTCTTCAGAGCGAATTCACTGATGTCATACGGAGGATTTCCGGTTGTGATAAACTCCGCTGCAATATAGCCTATCTCGGGGCCAAGCATAAATCCATGGCCACAGAAACCTCCAATTATCCATAAACCTTCAATATCGGTCTTATCAACGATAGGGTTTCCATCCGGTGTCATTTCATAACTACCTGCCCATTGCCTGATAATCTTCACATCCGCGAGTTTTGGTATCAACCGCCCCATTCTCCTGCCCATTTCGTTTAAAAATTCAAAAGAGGAGCGGACATCCGTTCCAGGCACATTCGGCACTGGTGTATAACATCCAATGATACTGCCCTGTTTTGCCTTTTGATGAAAATAGCATCCATCAGGACGATAATCAACAATCATTGGTTTGAAAAAGACTTCTATCGGTTCGGTGATGAGTGATTCGTGCCGTTCAGGAAATACCGGAATATCAAGCCCAAGGTGTTTAGAAAATTCTCTAATAAACGGACCGGTAGCATTTACTACAATCGGGGCATAATAGGTTTCATTATTAACCGTAGTGACTGACACTAATTTATCAGCCTTTACATTTATTTTCTCAATCCCGCAATAGGTGAATATTTTTCCTTTTTCTTTTATCTTTCTTGCATAACCATCAATGACCAGAAATGGATTCGCCTGACCATCCGAAGGGCAGTAGGCACCGCCTAGCAAACCATCAACATTTATGCCTGGCACGATTTCTTTTATCGTTTCCACATCAACATATTCTACATCAAGCCCCATTCTCTTCTGTAATTTTATCAATTGCTTATAGATCTTTTCTTTCTCTTCACTATGAGCAAGAAAGAGATAACCATCCTGTTCAAATTCAACATCCACGCCCAGTTCTTCCTTCATAACCTTAAATTTTTTTACGGACTCCATTGCCACCTTGATACTCAATTCTGTTGAATACTGCTGTCTTATTCCACCGATACACCTGCCGGTAGAACCGGCGGTGAGATATTCCTTTTCAAAAAGATAAACCTTCAATCCCTTTTTTGTAAGATAATACCCGGTGGCACACCCGATTATCCCACCACCAATAATTATTACATCAGCCGTATTATTCATTACAATTTTAAATTTTTAGGTATTTTGGACTTTCAAGAATTTAGTATTTTCTATAACCCGTACATTGCAATAATTTCGTCCTTCTTTTTCCCGAGAATTTTGTACTTTTCGCCGACTTTTTTAAATGCCTCAATTGCCTTATCAAGATGTTCCTTTTCGTGAACCGCAGAAATCTGAACTCTTATCCTTGCCTGCCCCTGCGGAACAACCGGAAAGAAAAATCCCACCACATATATACCTTCATCATAGAGGTCTCTTGCCATATCTTGAGCAAGTTTTGCATTGTAGAGCATTACAGGTACTATTGGATGGACGCCTTCTTTAATATCAAATCCTGCCTCTTTCATCTTCTGTCGAAAGTATTTGGTATTCTCCTCAAGTTTGTCCCTTAATGCAGTTGTGCTTCCAATAATATCCATTACTCTGTTTGCAGCCGCAACAACGACCGGGGGAATGGTATTAGAAAATAGATAAGGACGGGCACGCTGTCTGCACATTTCCACTATCTCTTTGCGACCACTTACACAACCACCACTGGCACCACCCATTGCCTTTCCTAACGTCGTTGTGATTATATCAATCTTTCCTACTACCCCACAATGCTCGTGGGTCCCTCTACCATTTTTACCAAGGAAACCAGTAGCATGTGAATCATCAACCATCACCATTGCATCATATTTTTCAGCAAGTTCACATATTTTATCAAGGGGCGCAATATCCCCATCCATAGAAAATACACCATCGGTTATAATCATCCGGAATCGGCAATTCTGAGTCTCTTGCAGTTTCTCTTCAAGATGTGCCATATTCAAATGTTTGTAGTTGTATAACTGAGCCTTGCAGAGTTTCATACCATCAACGATTGAAGCATGGACAAGACGGTCGGCGATCATCGCATCTTCTTTATCAAGGACAACATCAAAGACTCCGGCATTAGCATCCATACAGGATGGGAATAAAACGGTATCTTCGGTTCCTAAAAATTCTGTAATCTTTTTCTCCAGTTGCCGATGGATATCCTGTGTTCCACAAATAAAGCGGACTGAAGACATTCCATAACCACGATTCTCAAGACCTTCATGCGCTGCCTTTACAACCTCAGGATGGCTTGAGAGTCCAAGATAATTGTTGGCACAAAAATTTAAGACTTCCTTGGGTGGTGAACCAGCAGGATATTCCACTTTAATGACTGCCGACTGGGGAGATGCGATATATCGCTCTTCTTTAAACAGACCCTTTTCTCTTATTCCCTTGAGTTCGTTTGCAAAAAATTCTCTCACCTTTTCGCTGAAAGCCATTCAGACCTCCTGATTAAGTATCAAGTTTAACGAACTCACCAAGGAGTTTAATAATATTATTCACCGTATCAAATGCCTCGGTCGTTGCCTTTTCGTCCGGTATCTTGATATTGAATTTTTTCTCAAGGAATGTTTTTAGCGAAACCATTGAAAAAGAGTCAACAATCCCACTCGATATGAGTGGAGTATTTTCAGTTATCTCCTGGTCTGAATCTTCATCCAAATATTCTTTCTTCACATAATCAATAATTAATTTCTTCAAATCTTCTGCCATTTTTCCTCCTTATAAAAATGTTTTTAATCATTCTCTAATGTTGATATATCCCCTATCTCTTCACCCCATTCTTTTGCCCTTAATAGCCGACGCATTATTTTGCCGCTCCTTGTTTTTGGTAGTGAATCGACGAATTCAATCTCTTGGGGCATTGCCAGGGGTGAAAGTTTTTTCCGAATAAAATTCATTATATCAAGTTCAAGTTCATTGCTGGGCTTGTATCCAGGTTTTAATGCAACAAATGCCTTCACCACTTCCATATTGACCGGATCGGGTTTACCCACGGCCGCGGATTCAGCAACCGCGGGATGTTCAAGAAGTGCCGATTCAATCTCAAATGGTCCAACAAGATGTCCGGCGGTATTTATTACATCATCATCCCTACCCACAAACCAGAAGTATCCTTCGTTATCAAGGTAGGCACGGTCACCACAGATATACCAGTTGTTCTTAAATTTTTTGTCATAAGTCTCTTTATTATTCCAGTAAGCCCGCATCATTGATGGCCAGCCTGGTTTCAAGGCAATCAGCCCGATCGAACCAGGCGTATTTATCGGCTCATAATTTTTGGGGTCCACAACCGTCGCAACGATACCTGGAAATGCCTTACCCATTGAACCTGGTTTTATTTTCATACCCGGATAATTTGATATAACGATCGCACCCGTTTCAGTCTGCCAGTATGAATCATGAAAAGGTAGACCAAAAACCTTCTCGGACCAGACTACTGCCTCGGCATTCAGTGGTTCACCCACACTTATAAGATGGCGCAATGACTTTAAATTATATTTCTTCACCACCTCTTCGCCTTCTTTCATTAAGAGTCGTATCGCCGTTGGTGCAGTATACCATACTGTGACCTTATGTTTTTCAATGAATGCATACCATTTTTCAGTATTGAATCCTATATCATACACCACCTGTGTGACACCATTTGACCAGGGACCGATTATGCCATAAGAAGTGCCTGTAACCCATCCCGGGTCTGCGGTGCACCAGTATATATCATGCGGTTGCAAATCAAGAACCCATTTTGCGGTGATGTATTGGGCAATGATCGAAGAATGGACATGCAAAGCACCCTTGGGCTTGCCGGTCGTTCCCGAGGTATAATGTAATACTGAGGGAATCTCTCGGTCAGCAGGATATATATCAAATTTATCAATCCGCTGATAATCATCCATACTGAATTCTATTTCTCTCTCTTCAAGTGGTTTCTTTTCATTGTGCAAAACAATAATGTATTTTAATTCCGGCAATTGTGATTTTATCTTGCGAACCTTTGACAAATGCTTCCGGGTGGTCAAAATTGCGGTCGTCTTGGCATCTTCCAGTCGGGTAAAAAGTGCCTCTTCACCAAACGCCGAAAACAATGGCTGCACAATAAATCCTGCCTTGAGTATACCAATGAATGAAATGTATAATTCAGGTATCCGGTCCATAAATATGCAAACCCGATCACCCCTTTTTATTCCTAACGATGTCAGGAAATGAGCAAATTTATTGCTGTTCAGCCTGATATCTTCGTAAGTAAAATGCCGGACCTCACCGCTAAAACCTTGCCAGATCAATCCTAATTTATTTCCTAAACCGAGTTCACAGATTCTATCACTACAAAAATATCCGATATTATACATTCCATTTTTACCATACTCAAGTTCCTGCTCACTTATTTTCCAATCAAAATTTTTATATCGTTCATCGTATGAACCAATATTAGACATTTAATCAACCTCCTGTCTTTCTTCAATTATTGCAATTGCACAGGCATATTTCTTTGAATTACCTGTTCCAATATTAATACAATATCTTTTATCCGACAAACTTTTTTTTAAAGGCTCGGTTATAATAACCTTGCTATTATTTTTTAACTCAACATTTTTAAAGAAAAATCCAAAATATAGACCGGTACCAAGGGCTTTTAAAACTGCCTCTTTGATACTAAACCTCAAACCAGCAAGCAAGGGATTTTTTTTTACTGTTTGCAGTTCAGCAGCAGTAAAGACTTGACTAAAAAAATCTTCCGCAACCTCTGAAAATCGGGTAAATTCAATCAGATCAATGCCTATACCCTTTATCATCTATCTCAGGGGTATAAAAGAATCTTCCCACAATTCCCACTTTCCATCAATTCCATTCCTTTCTGAAATTCTTCAAGACGGAAACGGTGGGTGATTATCGGCTCAAGGTCAATCCTCTCCGAGGCAAGGAACCTGGTGGTTTTATACCAGGTTGAAAACATCAATCTTCCATTTATACCCTGGATTGTGAAGTATTTAAAAACAATATCCGCAAGGTCGATTTTTAAGGATTTATCCGGTATGCCCAAGATTGAATATCTACCGCCGGGGCGCAAAGCCTTGAGCCCATCGATTATTGCCGTCGGATTGCCCGACATCTCAAGCACCACATCAACTCCTTTATTATTTGTATTTTGCATAATCGATTCTAAAACTTTGTTTTTCTTGGGATTCAACACGACATCCGCTCCGAGTTTTTTGGCAAGATGTAACCTGTATTCATTTATTTCAGTCGCAATGACCTTTGTGGCTCCGCACGCCTTACAAACAACGATAGACATCAATCCAATTGGACCGCAACCGGTGATTAAAACAGTATTCCCTGCAATTTCACCGGCAAGAACGGTGTGGATTGCATTACCTAAAGGCTCCATAACCGAAATATAATCTTTGGGAATCTTATCTTCAATGACCCAGGCATTGTTCGCTGGCACAACCGCATATTCAGCAAATACACCGTCTATGTCAACGCCAAATATTCTTACATTCTCGCAGATATGGGCAAGTCCATTTCTGCACATATAACAATATCCACAGGCAATATGGGTCTCTGCCGAGATAAAATCGTCTTTTTTTATGTGCTGAACATTAGCGCCCACCTCAACGACCTGCCCGCATAACTCATGACCCATAATCTGGGGAATCTTTTTTATCCGTTTTTGTGACCAATCATTCCATTGAAATATGTGGAGGTCGGTTCCACAGATTGAAGTTGCTAAAACTTTAACCAGGACCTCGTTGGGTCCTGGTGTCGGGACTGGGACATCTAATAATTCTGCACCGGGTTCAGACTTTGTCTTAACGACTGCCTTCATTGTTGTCATAGGCAATTATAATTAAAAAAATTCCAAAGTCAAGATTACTTTGCCAGTTCGGTCGCCCTTGTTTCTCTTACTACTGTTACCTTTATTTGGCCCGGATACTGTATTTCTTTCTCAATTCTCCGAGCAATATCATTGGCAAGATTCGTAACCTCAGTATCTGAAATCACACCTGGATTTACCATTACCCTTACTTCTCTACCTGCCTGAATTGCATAAACCCTTTCCACTCCATTAAATGAAGAAACGAGGTCTTCAAGTGCTTTTAACCTTTTTATATAAGCCTCAATGGTCTCTCTTCGCGCACCGGGCCTTGCACCGGAAATTGAATCTGCAATCTCCACAATAAAGGCATAAGGACTGTTTGGTTCTACCTCTTCGTGGTGAGCGGCAATCGCATTGACAATTATTTCGCTTTCATTAAATTTTGCTGCAAGCTCAGCTCCAATCTGGGCATGGGGACCTTCCATTGTCAAATCTGCCACCTTACCCAAATCATGGAGTAACCCTGCCCTTTTGGCGATTATCGGGTCAAGGCCTAATTCTTGGGCGATGAGCGAAGCAAGATAGGCAACCTCTCTTGAATGTTGTATAAGATTCTGACCATAACTTGTGCGGAAACGCATTTTACCGAGATGACGTACAAGTTCCGGGGCAAGACCAATAATCCCTAATTCCAGGCAGATTTCTTCTCCAGTATTTTTTATTATCATTTCAATCTCTTTTTGGGCACTCTTGACGACTTCTTCAATCCGCGCCGGATGGATTCTTCCATCAGAAATCAGTTTAGACATGGCAATCCGCGCCACTTCTCTCCTTATTGGGTCAAAGCAGGATAGTGATATCGTTTCAGGTGAATCATCAATAATTACCTCAACACCCGTGAGCGTCTCAAAGGCACGGATATTTCTACCTTCTCTTCCAATGATTCTTCCTTTCATTTCTTCTGAAGGGATTGGCACTACAGATATTGTTGTTTCCATCGTATGACTTGTTGCACATTTCTGGATCGCCTGTAAAATGATTTCGCGAGCAGTCTCTTCAGCCTTTTGCCGTGCCTCTTCCTTTATGCGATTTAGGAGCGCTGATGCCTCATGGCGTGCTTCGGCCTCTAAATTTTTCATTAATGAAGCCTTCGCTTCTTCTTTCGAAAGATTAGCAATTTTCTGTAATGCCTCAGTCTCTTCTTTTATTAGCTGGTCGAGTCTTTCTGATTTTACCTGAATTATCTTCTCTCGATTTTGCAGATTGTGTTCTTTATTCATAAGTTCCTTCTCTTTGTCAATTATCAAACGTTCCCGTCGCTCCAGACTATTTTCTTTTTCTAAAAGCCGACGCTCAGCCTTTTCAATCTCCCTCCGGCGATTTAAAGTCTCTTTTTCAAAATTTAATTTTTCTTGATACCAATGTTCCTTTGCAGCGATTTCTGCTGATTTGCGGTAATTTTCTGCCTCTTTCTTGGCATCTTCAATAATTTTTCTTGCTTCTTCTTGGGCACCGATAATCTTAGCCCGATTATATTTTAAATAAAAGAAAACAACAAAAATTGCTTCTAAAGCCAGTATAACTATGGCGATTATTAGCACTGTCATAACAACCTCCTCCCCGGGGTTGATTTAATCAACCCTGGGTAATTTCATTAAATTCCCCGCGGATGCCGTGTGGGAAAAAGTCTCTGAACCCAAGGTTAAAGTGGGCGCCTGTCAACTACAGACAAGGTCTGCAGCCAAACTTGGCTCCCTAACGATGGGTGTTGGCTCAAGACTTAATGCCCATCACGAGCATCGCAGGGAACGAATTAAGTAACAACCTCGTCAATCTTGAGGATTAAAGAATTAATCCTCTGCTCTAATTCCGCAATTTTTTTATTTAAATGTTCTTCTTTTTGTAAAAATTCATCCACCAAATTTAAACAGGCGAGAACCGCAATCTTGGTGGTCGATGGCAAGGGAAATTCGCGATGAATATCCCTCATTTTTTTATCGACAATTTCGGCAATCTTCTTAATTCGTTCCTCATCTATATCTTCGGAAGTAATTCTATAATCATTACCGAAGATATTGACCAACACTTCATTAGTATGACCCTTCTTCAAGCTCACCTCTAATTATTTAAAATATAAATAAACATAAACTACAGGGTCATTGTATCTATCTTCTCAATCAGACCATCAACCTTTCTTTTTACCTCTTCCTCTTTCTCTTTCAACTGCCTATTTTCTTCTTCAAGTTCATTTATTCTCTGTTTGAGATCGTTGACCAAGTTAATCAATCTATCAATCTTTTCTTCAAGTCTTGCAATCCCATTCAATTTGTCTCCTTTGTTCTTAAAATTGCTTTGAATTTAATGGTTACTTCATTTACTATTTTTTCAATAAATTTATCAACCTCTTCATCGGTGAGTGTTCTATCCGGTGCCTTGAAATAAAGTCGGAAACCAAGATTCTTTTTACCCTCAGGGAGATTTTTGCCTTTGTAGTAATCAAAAAGAATCACCTTTTCTAATATTGGACCGGCAACACGATTAATGAAATTCTTCACCACCGGGACTTCCACATTCTCATCAAAAAGGAAGGCAAGATCTCTGATATTTGCCGGGAACTTAGGTGGTGGATTATAGAATGGCTCGCTAACCAGAGAAAGAATTTTATCGATTGATATCTCAAAATAGTAAAATTCGCGTTCACAGAACTCAGGCGAAATGCTACCCAAATAACCCAATTCCCGGTCAGAGGATACAATCTTCACTGCTTGAGAAAATCCCTTTATTTGATGGTTTTGAAATTCTATATCCTTTATCCGCATCGCCTCAAAGATCATTTCCACCGTGCCTTTGGCGTCATAGTAATTCAATCGCTGATTGGTATTTTCCCAGAAATTAGGGTAGCGTTCACCACCCATTATCGCACCGAGCTTTTTTTCCTCGAAAGGCTCGGCATTTAAAAGCACATTACCGACCTCAAAGAGTTTGAGCGAATAATTACCCTTTGAAAGGTTGTAATGGACTGTATCAAGCAGGCCCAGAAATAGTGTGGGCCTTAATGCATTGAACCGTTCATTCAACGGGTTCTTTAATTTCACAAACTCACTGTAGCCAAGTTTTTCAAGTCTTTCACTGGATACAAGTGAGAGATTATAGGTTTCACTGAAACCCAGCCCTATCATATAGGACTTTAAGAATTTTATAAAATTACGGCTTTTATCGTATATTTTTGTAACTCCCCAGCGCGCCGGTGGAACATCCGGAACATTCATATACCCATAGATTCTTGCCACTTCTTCGAAGATATCCTCTTCGATCTGGAGGTCATATCGATAATGAGGAATTCTTGCCTTTAATTGATTTTTACCCGTTACCTTTATCTCACATTTTTCAAGAAGATTTTTTACTTCCTCAGATTTAAGATTTAAAGAAAGTATTTTATTCATTCTATCGAGAGAAAATCCCACAACCTTCAACCCGGCCTTCTTACCCATACTTATATAATTTGTTTCTTTGGCACCCGCTGAGATTTTGAATCCTTCACCCGTTATTCTTGAAACTTCATCAACCATTGATAAATCAGCACCCCTTTCAAAACGAAGTGAAGCCTCTGTCTGAATTCCAAGTTTTCGTCTTGTGTGCGCAATCCTCCGGGGATTGAAATATGCACTCTCGAGTAAAACGCGCCTGGTTGAATTAGTAATCTGAGAGGACCTTGCCCCGATTATACCAGCAAGGGCAATCACCCCATTTTTATCGGCAATCACAAGATCGTTATCATCCAGTTTAAAAATCGTTCCTTCAAGGGTTACAAATTGCTCATTCTTATGCGCCTTTCTTATTATTACTGGCAGAGTAATTAAATCAAGATCAAAAGGGTGGAGTGGCTGACCATATAATAACATATTAAGATTAGTTATATCCACTATATTATTTACCGCATTCATTCCCATACAGAAAAGACGCCACTTAACTGAGAATGGTGAATCTGAAACATTAACATTTTCGAATATCCTTGCGGTATATCTTGGGCAACCATCCGCATCGAGTATCTTAACTAACGAATGATCAGTATGATTTATTTGCCTAAGAATTTTCTCCTTGAAACTAAATTTTATCCCGAGACC
This sequence comes from Caldifarciminota bacterium, assembly GCA_965649105.1. GTDB lineage: Bacteria > Hydrothermota > Tepidihabitantia > SM23-42 > JAOAFX01 > JAOAFX01. Next base: position 11,647 of record CBFGJP010000011.1, on the reverse strand, counting down.
AATACTTAATTCCCTCGCCAAACCGATCACCGACAATAGGTCCGGACGATTTGTGCCGAATTTGATATCAAGAACAGTATCATCAAAATAGTCACTGAAGTGTAACCCCTCTTTCCCTTTATCCAGAACAATAACTCCTGTTGATTTCTCGGCGAGACCGAGTTCTTCTTCGCTGACCAGCATCCCATTTGATTTTATACCCTCAAAATCCCTTTCTCCAACGACCTGGTCCTTAAATTTCTTACCCGCAACCACCACAAAAACCAGGTCATTTAATTTAATGTTTGTTGCAGAAGTTACTATCTGCTGATGGGTTGTTGTTTTTATATCAAGGATATTCAAATTTTTAAGCGTAGGGTGTGGTGTGATTTTCAAAACTTTCCCTATTAAAATGTCACCCGGACACATATTCTGCTGTTCACTTATTTCCAGACCAAGATTGTTCGCCACTTTATTTAGTGATTTCAGGTCTAATTTTGTATTTAGAATTTCCTCAAGCCATTTGACTGATATTAACATTAATAAATCCTCCTATTTAAAATTGTTCAAGAAATCTCATATCGTTATTATAAAAAACCCTAATATCATCAATTAGATATTTGATGATTGCCACACGCTCCACACCCATACCCAGTGCATAGCCAGAATATTCTTTTGGTGAAATTTTGACATTTTTCAAGACCTGGGGATGGACCATTCCGCATCCCAACATTTCAAGCCAACCAGTGTTACCACAAACTGGACAGCCATCTCCCTGGCAGACCGAACAACTTATAGCAAGTTCACCCGAAGGTTCGGTGAATGGAAAGAAACTTGGCCTGAGTTCGTATTTCGTCTTTGGACCAAAGATATGTTTTACAAATTCACCCAACAGCCATTTCAGTTCACCGAATGAAACGCCTTTGTCAACATAAAGTGCCTCAACTTGATGGAACACTGGTGAATGGCTCGGGTCAAATGGATCAAATCGGTAGCATCTTCCCGGACATATAATTTTTATTGGTGGCTTTAACTTCTCCATCACCCGGATCTGAACCGGAGATGTGTGACTTCTTAAAAGTAGTTCCTCGGAAATATATAAACTCGAAAAGTTATCACGCGCCGGGTGGTCTTTAGGTATATTCAATGCCTCAAAATTATACCAATCATACTCAATCTCCGGACCTGATGCTACAACGAATCCAAGGTTTTCAAAAAAAGATTCGATCTCGTCCTGGATCAATGAGAGGGGATGTCGGTGTCCTACATAACCCATCCTGCCCGGCAATAATTGGTCGGATTTTGGTGCTGGGATTTTATTAAATTCGTTCTGTTTCTGATTTAAAATCTCCGTAAGGTGGGATTTCAAAAGATTTATCTCGTTACCAAATCTCTTTCTATCTTCAATTGGAAGGTTCACGAGCTCTTTTATGAGTGCATTGAGCACGCCTTTTCTTCCCAGAAAACGAATTCTGAATGATTCAAGCGCCTTTGGATCTTTAATATTATTTAGTTCATTATCAATCGTTGCTTTGACTTCGTTAAGTTTCTTTTCCATATTATAAATCTACTGCTTTACTCGTTATTTCATTTTTTACACACTTCAACCAAAGCATTGAACTCTTCAGGATGTTCATAGGCAAGCATTGCTAAAGTTTTGCGGTCGATGTCTATTTTATTCTTCTTCAACGAATTTATGAACTCCGAATATTTCAAACCCTGCTGTCTAAGAGCCGCATTAATCCTCGTTATCCATAATGCCCTGAATACCCTTTTCTTTTTCTTCCTCTCTCTATATGCAGAGAGCAACGCCTTCATCACCTGCAATCTTGCACTCTTGTAGAGGCGGTGTTTTCCACCCCAGTAGCCTCTGGCTGCCTTTAGCCATTTCTTTCTCCGCTTTCGCGTATATGGTCCGGTTTTTACTCTTGGCATTTCGTCTTCTCCTTTCTTTTAAAATTAAAATGGGAGCCTGAAATCTTTAGAATTCAGACTTTACCGAATATTATAACCAAATTAAAAATTCTGTCAAGTGCCGAACAATGAAAAACGGCACTATTTATTTAAAATCTTTGAATTTCTTTAAATCTGCCCTGGATACAGGGATCAATTTTGAAAGCCTTCTTTTTCTTTTCCGTGATTTTCCAGTAAGAAGGTGCCTTTTCCCTGATTTCCAACGCAGAATCTTACCACTTTTTTTTATCTTTACTCTTTTTAACCAACCCCTTTTTGATTTAAGTTTGCTCATTACCTGTTCTCCTTTTTTGAGGAATCAGTGTCACAATTATCACCTGATCTTCTTGCTTGGGTGGTGATTCTTCACGGGCGATATCTTTCAAATCATTTACCACCCTTTCAATAAGACTTATACCCAGGTGGGAATGAAGTAATTCCCTGCCCCTTAGTCTTAATTTTACCTTTACTCTGTCACCTTTTTCCAAAAATTCTTTAATTTTATTCAATTTTACCTGATAATCGTGATCCGAAATCTTCATTGATAATCTCATTTCGCGAACCTGGGTCTGGTGTTGATGTTTGCGTGATTCCCTTTCCTGTCTTTTCTTTTCATAAACATATTTACCAAAATCCATCAGACGGCAAACTGGTGGTTGAGCATCAGGAGAAACTTCAACAAGGTCAAATCCTCTTTCTCGCGCAATACGCAAAGCAATCGCAAGATCAAAAACGCCCATATATTGACGGTTCTCATCTACCAATTTTACCTTTTCTGCTTTTATTTCGTTATTAACCTTTGGCAGATTCTTAATCTTCTCCTCCTTGTTCTGAATCACATAAACTAAAAAAGTCCTTTAATTTCATTTCACCGAGATCTCCCCGACCCCTTTTTCTCACGGAAACGGTCTTCTTCTCAACCTCACGCTGACCTATGACCAGAATATAAGGGATCTTTCTAACCTCTGCCTCTCTAATCCGATAATTTATCTTCATAGATTTGCTATTAAACTCGGCTCTCAAGCCGTGTTTCAAACATCTCTGGTATAAATCCTTTGCGTAAGATAATTCTTTATCAGTTATCGGCATAACCACAACCTGGACCGGAGCAAGCCATAAGGGAAATGCACCTGCATAATGTTCAATCAATGTTCCAATAAATCTTTCAAGGGAACCATATAATGCCCGATGGATCACCACAACCTCTTTATGCTGACCTTTCGCATCCATATATTCAATGTTAAACCTCTTAGGCAGATTGAAATCGAACTGGATAGTCGTGGCCTGCCAGGCACGGCCTATGGCATCAAGAATATGAATATCAATCTTCGGTCCATAGAATACCGCTTCACCCAGCTGGACTTTATATGGGAGATTTACCCTTTTCAATGCTGAGATAAGTCCATTCTCTGCCCTTTCCCATTCTTCGTCTGAGCCCATAAACTTTTCTTTATTATTAGGATCACGCACAGAGAGATTGACCTGGTAATCTTCAAAACCGAATTTTTTGAATATGGTCAGGGTCAATTGCAGGATTTTCGCAACTTCCTCTTCAATCTGATCGGGACGACAAAAGATATGGGCATCATCCTGCGTAAATCCCCTTACCCTTAAAAGTCCATGAAGCGTTCCGGACAACTCATTTCTATAAACCGTGGCAAGTTCTGCATATTTAATTGGTAATTCTTTATAACTTCTAACCTTTGATTTATAAATGAGTATATGACCCGGGCAGTTCATCGGTTTTAGCACATACTCTTCATTCTCAACCGGCAGGGTAAACATTTTGTCACGGTAATAATCATAGTGCCCAGATATGTGCCAGAGATTACTGCGTGCGATATGAGGAGTCGTAATCAACTCATAACCATTCTTTAAATGTTGTTTTATCCAGTATTCTTCTATCAATCTCCTTATAATGGTGCCTTTCGGATGCCAGAACACAAGACCTGCGCCTGCTTCTTCAAATATTGAAAAGAGTTCAAGTTCTGTTCCCAATTTTCTGTGGTCCCTTTTTTGTGCTTCCTCAAGTTTTCTCAAATAATTTTTTAACTGTTCCTGAGAAACAAACGAAATTCCGTATATTCTTGAAAGCATTGGTAAACGAGAATCACCACGCCAGTAAGCACCCGCAACATTTAATAGTTTGAATGCCTTTACCAGACCAGTGCTTGGAATATGGGGACCACGGCAAAGATCAACAAATTCTCCATTACGATAAAGACTTATCTCTTTATCAGGAATTTCTCTTGCGAGTTCAACCTTATAATTTTCATTTCTCCTTGTAAAAAATTCAATTACTGCTTCTTTGGTCATCACAATCCGTTCAAAAGGAATATCTTCTTTAATTATCTCAGCCATTTTTTCTTCAATCTTTTGCAGTTCATCATTAGTAAAAGGACTGGCGCGGTCGAAATCGTAATAAAATCCCTGGTCAATTGATGGACCTATTGCAAGCTTGGTATCGGGCCATAGTAACTTAACCGCCATTGCCATTATATGCGAGGTTGAATGCCAGAATATCTGCTGACCATCAGGTTCATCAAAACCAACTGGCTCAATCTCACAGTCCTCTTTAATCACGGTACTTAAATCCTTCAACTCACTATTAATGCGCACGGCAATACACTTATCATTTTTTATCAAATCCCAAGCCCGGACGTCAGGCTCAACATCTATTATACTATCGTGCAATTTCACTTTTAACATCGTGTCAATTATAAAGCATTTTTTAAATTTGTCAATGGGATTTTGTTGATTTGTATGAAATATTTTTAAATTTTTAAATTTAACAACTTTTAATAGATTATAATGATTGGAATAATTTGCTCTGTCCTTCTATTATCCGCTGCTCAAATGGTGATTCCCGAATGATCTGGAGTTCCTGCTTTGCATTATGAACAATCTCTTCTGCCCTGCTATTCTTGCCGTATAAATATTCATACACACGGGCACCGGCAATCTTTCCTTCAAGCATTGCGGTTGATGCCTCTTCTATTGAAGCAAGATCCCCGGCAACAAAGATATGTGGTTTTGAAGTCTGGAGGTCTTCGTTATAATAGGGGACATTGCCACCAAGTTCAGGAACATATTTTATCTCACAACCCGCCTGATACAGCAACTCACATAATGGTGATAAACCAACAGCAATCAAAATCATATCGCAATCAATAACCTTCTCTTTCCCTTCAATACACTCAAACTTATCGTTAACTTCGGTTATGACCGCTGCTTCTACACATTTCTCTCCCCGCGCCTCAATAATCGTGTGTCTCAATAATATTGGCACTCCTGCTCTTTTTATCTTCGCCGCGTGGACATAGTAGCCACCAATTTTGGGTAAAATCTCAATTATTGCAGCAACCTCAACACCAACCTGCAACAACTGGTAAGGAACAATTAAACCAATATTACCTGAACCAACGATTAATGCCCTCTTCCCTGGGATTACACCATAAACATTCATCATTGTTTGAACCGCACCTGCGCCATATACTCCTGGTAAGTCAGCATTTTCAAAGGCAAGCATATTTTCGCTTGCACCGGTGGCAAAAACATAACTTTTTGCCTTTACCTGTATTAATTCATCATTTTTTAAAACCCCGATTGAATCATCATCATAATATCCAATAACAGTAGCATTCAACATTACATCAATATTTAATTGATAAACATGTGCGCTGAGAATTTTTGCAATATCAATTCCCCGGACACCACAATAATGATCTTTTGAGCCGAAGAATTTATGGGTCTGTTTTATTAACTGCCCCCCAAGGATTGGATTATCATCAATTATCAATACTGATGCACCGAGCTCTTTTGCGACAATGGCTGCATTCAGCCCGGCAGGGCCACCACCGATTACGCAAATATCAATCATTTAGAGATGCCCCTTTCCTTTTTGCCTTCTCACCCTCATTCCTTCTTTTAATGGTTCCATGCAGACCATCACATTCGACCTTCCATCAACTTCCATCAGACAAGAAGAACATTTACCAACCGCACAAAAGAAACCCCTTGGTCTATTGTATTTTTCTGAGTATCTCAAAACCCTTATCCCCGCAGCATGGAGTGCAGCGGCAATCGGAAGCCCTTCATATCCTTCCAACTCTTTGTCTTCAAAGTAAAATTTTACTTTCTTACCCCTTTTGAATTGGAGTATTGGATGTTCGGTTATATATCCTTCCATATTTATTTAAAATAGTTTACCGCATTTTCGAAAATTTTGAAACCATCACCCTTCTCATCCAATTTTTTCCTTGTGTGGAGGGGATGCTGTAAATATGAAATATATCTTTCAGGATGGGGCATCAGTCCAAGTATTCTACCCGTCTCATCGGTGATTCCTGCAATATTCAGTATTGAACCATTGGGATTGTGTGGATAACCACCAAGCCTTCCTTTTTCATCCACATATTGAAATACTATTTGCTTCTTTATCCTTTTTAATATTTGTGTATTTTTTACAACAAATTTACCTTCGGCATGGGCAACTGGTAAAGAGATTATTTTATTTATCCCCCTGGTGAATACCGAACGTTCAGGATATACCTTTAAATCAACCCACCGGTCTTCAAATTTTTCAGAATCATTGGTAATCAGACTTACCGTCTGTTCGGTGAAATAACCATCAAAACCGGGTAGTATCCCTGCCTTTACAAGCACCTGAAAGCCATTACATATCCCTAAAATAAGATTGCCCTCTTCAATAAATTTTAGAATCTTGTCCTTAAATTTATATTTAATCTCATTTGCCAGTATTTTTCCGGCACTAATATCATCCCCATAGGTAAAACCGCCCGGGAATACAAGTATCTTGTAATGTAAAAGATTTTTGTTTTTTATCTCATCTATATAAACCCGCTCCGGACTGGCTCCTGCGAGTTCAAATGCATAAACAGTTTCAAGATCACAATTTGTTCCCGCAGCACGCACAACAAGAGTTTTAATCTTCATTCTTTTAAAGAAACGTATATCGTTCTTTTTTCCCGCCTGAATTTTATCTTATCTTCACGCGCCAGCCAGCCGAGTCCCATATAAAACATATTTATTGGTAACCCCGACTTTCGCATCAGTCTTGTTATCACCATTTCTCCTTCTTCTTTAAGTCTCTTCCATATATTACCTGCAGCAAAACCAATATCGGTTATCATAATACCTCCTGACTTTTAAAAATTACGGGAATTTTTTAAATCCGGGTATTGAAGATTAAAGGTTAATCTCAGTGCCGGTACTTGCTGCATCGATGTTATAACCAGGAAATTTTATTCTAATTTTTTCCAGTACCCCGTTTATAAAATCATCACTGCTTGATGGATCGTGATGAGTAAATACGACTCTCTTCACTCCACAATCCTTTGCCAGTTGCATCACCTGATTGAATGTGGAATGACCCCAACCAATCTTTGTATGATAATTTTCATCAACATATTGAGCGTCATGGATCAATAAATCGGCACCTTTAACAAATTTTATAAATCTTTTATAGGGGGTGCGCGGATTTGGCGAGTTCAATTCATTGTCTGTAAGAAATACTAAATTTTTATTGTCTTCAATAAGTTTTAAACCGAATGTATAATTAGGATGGTTATTCAGAATCACCTTAATTACCATCGTCCCAATTTTAAATTTATGCTTTATTTTTTTGAAGGTAAATTTTGCCGGTAAATCTGTCAATTTTATCGTCGGGAAAAACGGAATATGCATCTGGTAAGAAAGTGCTTTTTTTGCCTCAACTTCATTTTCAGGTCCATATATCGCCATTTTTGTATTCTTTGAATAAGCCGGAGCAAAAAATGGGAAACCCTGGATATGGTCCCAGTGATAATGGGTAAAGATTAAATGGAGATCATGCTTTTTATTTTGTAGTAAGTATAGACCCAGTTCCCGGATGCCGCTGCCAGCGTCTATGATTACTGACTCACCAGTCTTTGTTTCTATATAAACACAGGTGGTATTGCCGCCGTATTTTATCGTATCCCTGCCTGAGACCGGGATTGAACCACGGGTTCCATAAAACCTTATATACATTTAATCCTTTTCCTTTGCCTTCTGCCCCATCCGGCAATTTCCGTCAAAAAATACACCGGATTGAATTATTAAACCTTTACATATAATATCGCCATACATCTGGGCACCACTCTGGAATTCAAGCAAGTCTTCAGCCTGTATATTACCTTCAATTTTGCCACCGATCACACCCGCTTTGCAGTTTATATTACCTTTAATATAGCCAGTACTACCGCAAAAAAAATTGTCTTTCACGACGATATTTCCTTCAACCGATCCATCTATCTTTATAGAACCCGTAATCTTTAAATCACCATTTACCGTTGTATTTCTGCCGATTATGGTATCGATCTTGCCTTCCTTTTCCATATACTCCTTTCTTAAAAATAGATTATATATAAAAACAAAAAGAAGTCAACAGCCAATTTAATAATTACTTATTTCTTTACAATCTCCGGGCAGACATAACTTCCTTTCTTCAATTTACCAGCACCCAGAATCCAGCATCTTGGATCAGTAGGAACTCTATTTACCATAATCTGAAAATGCAAATTTGAACCGGTGCACATACCGGTCCTGCCCATTTCCCCTATCTCCTGTCCTTTTACAACGGTATCTCCCAAGGCAACAGTGATTTTATTTAAATGGATATAAACCGTATGGATTCCCTGACCGTGGGCTAACACAATACTCTTACCATGCCCTTCGAGTTCCTCCGCCATTACCACAATACCGTTATTTGAGGCCAAAATCTTTGTGCCTACCGCATTGGAAATATCAATCGCCCGGTGTGACCATTTATCAAGTCCGTTATTATATCGACGGACAATACCAAATAAAGATGTTATTGAACCAACACAGGGCCAGACGAAATTACCATCACATAACAAGGTATCAAAATTTTTGTTATAAGCCTTAGCAAAATACTTACCACTTTCAAACTTCATCATCTCAAGAGTCTCTTCAGTAAGAATGTGGATATCAATTTCGGTAGTATCTTCTTCAGCAAAATCACCGGGTATTACCCTAAATGATATTTTATAATTTTTCTTCTTCTCGTTCTCCTCATATTGTAAAACCATAAAATGTCTGCCGGTATCCGCATCCATAGGAACTGCAAGAACTGTTCGGTAAACATTTCTCCCCGCCGGATAAAGTTTATAATGTTGGTTTAAAAATTTTATCACCGGTTTTGCCAAAGGCAGAACTGCCGTCACATTGAGCGTAGCAATCTCACCCTGTTTGTAAATCTTTTTATCAAGGGATATGCTTTGAAATATACCGTTAATCAGCGTATCAACTGGACCTGACAGGCTGCTGATTTTGTTGTCTATTTTATCAATTTTAGTACCCAGATTACCGCCAATCACATTTTCTGGTGCCCGAAGGGGTGGATTAAATATATGCAGTCGAACGATTGTTGGTTCAGCAAGTTGCGGGTAAAAATTGGAGATAAATTCAATAGTTTTATCGGTCGGTATCAATCTTTTATTAAGATTGAACACTTTTTCTGAATAAATGTTTCTCGTTGTATCGCGCTCGGGGTCTTTACCCTGATTGTCTGCATAATTATCACCACCTAATAATACCAATAAAATAAAAATCAGTTTAAACAATGTATCATTCATTTACTAATTTTAATCAATATTCAGTTTATGTCAAGATGACAAAATGTTTGGGTAATAACCCCCTTGATTAATTTTTAAACCTGAATAAAATAGCGTATGATAAATTTATTTCTTTTCATAATTCTAAGCCAATACAAAACTATCGGTATCGTTGGGGCAATGGATGAAGAAGTAGCACTAATTAAAGAAACAATGGTTATAGAAAAAATTGATACAATAGCACAGCGGGTATATTATGTCGGGAAATTATTGAATATACCATGTATCTGTGTGAAAGCAGGAATTGGAAAAGTAAATGCTGCAATTACTACCGAGATATTGCTATTAAAATACAACGCTAATGCAATCATATTTACAGGCGTTGCGGGTGGTATAAATCCTGAAATAAAAATCGGCGATGTGGTCATCTCAACAAAAATTATTTATCATGATTATGGGCGGATCGCACCTAATGGATTTTTCCCCTTAGATACGACCGGTTTTCTTGCCGATAGTTTTTTAATCGAAATTGCAAAAAAATCCTCACGGAGTATTAAATTTGCGTCGATCCCCGAGAAATTATGTAAAGAAACAAATCGCTATCCCAGAATAATTTTGGGCAAGATTGCCACGGGTGATCAGTTTATCGCAGATGAAAATAAAAGGAGCTGGATTGAAAAAACATTTGCAGTGGAATGCGTAGAGATGGAAGGTGCGGCCGTTGCCCAGGTTTGTGCGATAAATAAAATACCATTTGTAATCATCAGATCCATCAGCGACCTCGCCAACGAAAATGCTGACATAGACTTTGAAGAATTCGTCAAATATTCTGCCCGAAATTCCAGTTTAATCGTTCAAGAGATGTTTAAATTATTTAGCAAATAAATTTTTTACATCTCACCATTGGCTGTATTTAATCTCAAAATTTCTAAATTCATTTGTGGGTTCTTCATAAATTATCTCCACATCATCAACACGCGAACCCGGCGGTCCCTGCCAACTCCAGTCAATAAGTTTTTGCAGTTCGGTTTCCTTACCTTCGGCAACGATTTCAACCCTGCCATCATCAAGGTTCTTTACCCAACCGACCAGGCCAAGATTCTGTGCTACTTCTTTTGTATGTGCCCTGAAGAATACACCCTGGACACGACCTGAGACAAAAAGATGAATGCGTGATAGTTCCATATCGGAATTATATCAATTAAAAGATTTTCGTCAACCTTTTTTTCAGGGTGTTATTGCACCTACAAGTGAATAAACCTCCTTTGCACCATTCTCTTTCAAAACCCTTGCACATTCTTTAATCGTTGCACCGGTGGTCATCACATCATCCACGAGGATAATTTTTTTATCTTTAACGGAAAATTCCTTTTTTAATCGGAATGCATTATTAACATTCTTTTGTCGTTTTTTATGATCGAGACGGGTTTGGGTTCTGGTATTTCGGATGCGAATTAGGCAGTTTAAAACCGGAATTCCTGATTCTTGATTTATTATCTTCGAAAGCAATTCCGCCTGATTATAAGTTCGGCGGAGTTTTTTCAGCCAGAAAAGGGGAACCGGTGTCAAATAATCCGCCTTCTGAAGATAAAAATCATTTTTCAAAATAACCGACATAGCGGTACCAAAATAATTAGCCAGACGTGTTTTACCACGATATTTCAAATGATGTATCATTGTATCAACCGGTGGTACATACAAAGCAAATGCCCGGCCGTAATCAAGAATTTTTTCATATCGACAGAATGCACAGGTCTTTGCTTGCTCAATCGGCCTGCCACAATGCGGACACAATGGTGATCGGGGATTGGCAACAAGATTCAAACAATCATTACATACCAAATTGTGCTCAGTCTCCTTACCACAAACAATACAGGAATTAGGCAGGACAAAATCAATAATGTGATTTAAATATCCTGTCACATATTTCAAAATTCTTTTCAATTCCATTGCGAGATACTACAGTTAATATTATAAAATTTTTTTTGTGTGTCAAGTGAATTAATAGTTTTTGTGATTTTGATCTGGTTAGAAACTACTTGAAATTTGATAAAAATTTTCTATAATCTTATATGGTTCGGGTATTGCATTCAGACGAT